>NZ_JAMYOR010000038.1:0-42500 GCF_040319965.1 Mesorhizobium sp. M0830
CCTCTTCAAAGAGAAGGCCCCTAAAGAATCAACCTTTCCACTCAACGCAAGACTTACTCTTACTCATATGCGATTCCCCTGCCCTCCGGAGGGAGAGGAAGGGAGCCCAGCGTGAGGAGCGGTGGCTAGAATAAGTTCGCGCCCTTCCTCTACCCCGTCGATCGGGGGAGGGGTGGCTCGGCGAAGCCGAGACGGAGTGGGGGTCGAACTGGCTCGGACGTCGGACGCCGCGCCATCCGACTCAGCCTGGCAAATTTTTGTTCGAACTCTGCGTCGCGCCGCTCAATTGAATTGGCTCAGTCGCGCGTGAAAGCGCCGCGGAAGGCGACGGCGGCGAGGACCAGGCTGGCAATGGCGTTCCAGCCGGCCAGCGACAGGCCAAGGATGCGAAGTGCGGCCTTGTCGCAGGAGGGCGGCACGAATTTGTCGAGCGCGTCGAGCACGCCCTTGCCGCCGGTGTCGACCGGTCCGGCACCCGCGGTGCAATCGGTCGGGCCGGCCCACCACTGCCATTCGACGCCGGAGTGATAGACGCCGAGATAGAGGCCATAGAGCATCAGCAGGCCGCCGACAGCCAGCAGGCCACGCGTCAGCCAAGCCGGTGCGTGCAGCATCGATGCAATCGCCGCCAGCACCATCAGCGGCACGCCGATGTAGTAGGGTGTGCGCTGCTCAAGGCAGAGATGGCAGGGGATGTACCCGCCGAGATACTGGAAGCCGAGCGCCGAGCCGACGGTGGCGGCCATGGCGACGGCGAGGAACAGAGCCGTGCGCGTCCGCTGGCGCCCGGCGTCGGCATTCATGGTCGCTGTCATTTCAATCGGCTCCGTCCGGCTCGCAATGGCTGTCTTCAGAGGGCGTATTTGACTGTTATATAGAGCAAAATCAGGGCGGCGGCCGCGGCGCCGGCAATCAGGCCGAGGCGCTTTTCGATGAAGTCGCGGATCGGCTCGCCATAGCGGCGCAAAAGCCAGGCGAGCAGCAGGAAGCGACCACCGCGCGCCACAATCGCCAGCCCGATGAACAGCAACAAGGGCGTGCCGATGACGCCGGACAGAATCGTCACCACCTTGATCGGCGGCAGATGGGCAGCGCCCGAAGTGATCAGCATCAGGATGACGAAGCCGGTGCCCGCGCCCGCGCGCAGCGTCTCGAACTCGTCGTATTTGCCGTAGAATTCGAGGATCGGCCGCGCCACCGCGTCATAGGCATAGTGGCCGATAAACCAGCCGGCGATGCCGCCCAGCACCGAGGCGACGGTGGCGATCAGCGCATAGCGGTAGGCGCGATCCGGCCGCGACAGCGCCATCGGCAGATAGAGCACGTCGGCCGGCACTAGGAACACCGAGCTTTCGACGAAGGCGATGAAGGCCAGCCACCATTCGGCGGATTTGCGGGCCGCCAGCGACAAGGTCCAGTCGTAAAGTCCGCGAAGCATCGCCACTCCTAACGCATGTCGCCCAAAATTGCGCAGCGATATTATCCGACAGCCGCGCTTTGATGCGCCGCTTGTCTAGAAAGATTTGCCGCACTGCACAATGGCAGCGCCGTCACGAAATCGAAAGACGCAGTTTGGTCGCATCCGGCATGCCGGAGAATTCGTGCCGGAGAATTGGCCAGCCGGAGAATTGGCCAGTTGACGAACAGGCCCCCAACCGTATAGTCCCGCGCCATCCAGGCCGCCCGGCCTGAGCCCCTATGGCGGAATTGGTAGACGCGCTCGACTCAAAATCGAGTTCCGCAAGGAGTGCTGGTTCGATCCCGGCTAGGGGCACCATTGCCTTTTCGAACAACCGGCGTTGCAATCCGAAAAATTTGACCTTCAGCGATCAAGACGCTTTGCGCGCTCCGGCGGGATCGCCGTCGTTGGCCGCGCTAAGCTCACCGGTCGCCAGCAGGTCCAATTCGTCGAATGCCCGTTCGAGATCGGCACTCACATCCGCGGCCGGTCCGCTGTGCCGGTCCTGGCGCGTCAGCGTTTCCAGCCTGTGTTGAAGGTCGCGGTTCTCATCGCGGCAACGGGCATGGACGAGCTCGTCGGTCATACCGCGCAAGCGCAGGTCCGCGAGTTGAACCCTCACCGCGGCATAGTCCTTGCGCGCCGCATCGCGCTCCTCGCGTAACTTCGCGATCTCGGCTTGCGAAGCGCGGCGCCAATGCTCGGCTTCCCCGGCACCGTCCCCGACATGGCTCGTCGGTGCGCGCACCACGGCGTGATCGACGAGCAGAGTCGTGGTCCGGCGCTGGAGCGAGCGCAATTCTCTCTCGAGCCCCGCGGCCCGCTCTTGCGCGGCGGCGGCGCAATCGTTGAGAACGCCGCGCTCATGCTCGGCCGTGGACAGCCGCGCTTGCAGGTCTTGCTGCACCGTCATCTGCCGCGACAGTTTGCCGGTCAGTTGCTCGTTGAGAAGCTGGTAATCCGCGACCTTGGCGTGAAGCAGCATGGCCGCCTGTTCCAGGCCGGCAAGCCGCGATGCAACGTCCTCACGCGCCCGCTCGGCGGCTTGCCTGGCCATGATCTCATCGGCAAGCTGCTCCGAGATCCGCGCCAGATTGCGTCCCAGGCGCTCGACCTCGACATTCGCCTTGAGGAACCGCGCTTCGCGCTGGTTGGCGTGCCTGTCGGCCTCCGCAATGGCCTGACGGCTCCTGTCGAGTTCGACCTTCAGGTCGGCGATGGTCGCGCTCGCGATCGACAGCTCGTGCGATTTCCGCTCAAGTTCTTTCGATGCGCGATCATGCAGGTGTTCGAGCCTGGCCG
This sequence comes from Mesorhizobium sp. M0830, assembly GCF_040319965.1. Lineage (NCBI taxonomy): Bacteria > Pseudomonadati > Pseudomonadota > Alphaproteobacteria > Hyphomicrobiales > Phyllobacteriaceae > Mesorhizobium > Mesorhizobium sp. M0830. The sequence continues at coordinate 2,762 of NZ_JAMYOR010000038.1, forward strand.
TCGCCCCTTGCAATTCCCATGTCTCGGTATCGAGCGCGTCGGCATGGCGCGTCCGCGCATCGAGCCTGACCAGATAGTCCTGCAGGGAGGACCATGCTTGACGCGACAATTCCAGCCCTTCCGCCACGCCTTTCAAATGGGCGGCCAAATCGTCACCGGAATGCAGAATCGACTGATGGCGGGACAAGGGGGAGGAAAGGTTCCTGCCCTGGCCCGTCTGAATTGAAGCGGGGGAAGCAGCCAGCGGGTCCGACTGGGCCAATCTGTCGGGCTTCTCTTCGAAGAAAGGCGAAGCCGTGCCGGCTTGAATGCTTCGGATCAGCTCTTCCAGCGCGTCATCGTCGCATCTTCGGACAACGGCACTGGCCTCTGCACTGATGTGCCGGGCGCCGTTGGCCTCATGATTCAGCGACATTTTTCTCTCATCGCTACCGAATCACTGAAGTATCCCGGATCAACAACAAGATTGCGAGTAGATTTTGCCGGCTGTCACAGAAAAAGTGCTGTCGAAAAAATCTCGTTTTTTTATGAACAGACGTCAATATTAGCATCGACTGTTGGGAATCGAAGTAAGTTCTCGGCCACGTCTATCAATTATCCGGGGCTGCAGCGAAATATGCCGTTCTCTCGGGACCGCGCCTGGCCACCTTACCGCCGTCCCAGCAAGCTCTTCATGCGGTTGCGCAGCAGGCGGGCCATGTTGCGGGTTTCGCGGTAGAGGTGCAGTTGCGAGGCGGCCTGGCGGGTGAGGCGGTCGGCGTCCGGCGTCAGGCCGATCACCAGCGTGCCCATCGGCTTGCGCTCGGCCCACAGCCGGCTCATCACCGGATGGTCGGGCACGGAGCAGGAATCGGTCATCATGATGTTGGGATCGTCGAGATGCTGCCTGGTCACCTCGATCGTCAGCAGCGTGCCCGGCGAATAGGAAGCAAGCGTCTCGTCATAGGCCGTCTTCCAGGTGTAGGCGACGCCGGTCTCGACGAAGACGATCAGGCAGGCGATGGTGCGGCCGTCGAGCGTCAGCGAATGGATGCGGCACATGTCCTGCTCGGCCAGCCGGTGCACGGCCTCGCGGGCGAAGGCGGCGCGGTAGCGGTCGATCGCCATGGCGGTGCGTTCGCGGCCCTTCCAACCGGCCGCCTCCAGCGTCAGGAAGCTTTCGATGGCGTGGCGGATGTCTTCGGGTCCGCGCGCCACGACATGCTCCAGCCTGCCGAGGTCGCCAAGCCGCCGCTTCAGGCGGCGGAACTCGCGATAATGGTGCGGGCGCAGCGAAGCCTTGAGATAATCGTCGCCGTCGGCTTCGCTCTCCAGCGCCGGGCGCTGCGTCTGGCCGGTGGTGACCAGCATCAGGCCGCGCGTCTCGGCCACGGTGGCAATCAGGCTCGCCGCCGGGCCGTCGAGCCGGATGTCGGGCAGGACGAACACTTTCGGCAGCTTGAGGTGCGGGCGCGACAGCATCGAGAAGAAATCCTCGACGACGCCGACCGGATCGTCGCGGTCGACCAGCGGCGTGCCGAGCGGACCGAACGGGCTCGACCATGTGCGCATCACCGGCACGCCGAGCGGCATGGCCGGCCGCTCCACCGAGAACGGCACCAGGAGCCGCAGCCGGTTGCGGTATTCGTCGCCGTCGCGGATGACCGCCAGCCGCACCTCGCGATCCTCCAGCCGCGGCATGGCCGGCGCCAGGAAGCGCGGGTTGAAGAAGACGTTGGGCTCGACCGTGCGGGCGCAGAGATAATCCAGCTCCTCGACCAGGTCGAAGCCGGCCGATGCCGGGTAGATGGCGAGCTTGCGCTCGGGCCGATTGTTGGCGAGGATTTCGATATGGGCAGGGTCGGGGTCGCGGGCCAGTCCGGCAAGGCCGGACACCATGGCGCCGGCGGTGCCGCCGCTGGTTTCCTCAAGCAACGGGATGGCGGCCATCACGCGGCTCCTTTCGCAGGCACGAAGATGAGCATGACGATGCCGAGCTTGCGCCACACCGTGAAGGACAGCGCGCTGGCTTCGAAGATCATGGCAAAGGCGGTGGCCATGGCCGCGCCCCACAGGCCGAACATCGGGATCAGCACGACGTTGAGGCCGATGTTGAAGGCCAGCGTCATGGCATAGACGGCGGCGCAGATGTTCTGGTTGCCGCTCATCGTCAGCAGGCTTTCGCAAGGGCCAACGGCGGCGCGGGCGACGACGCCGAAGACGAGCAGGAATAGCAGGGGATAGCCGCTGCTGAATTCAGGGCCGAACAGCACCAGCATCGGCTCGCCGAGCGCCAGCACCAGCAGCGCCATCAACAGCGATGGCCAGAACGTCCACGACACCGTCTCGCGGGCAAAGGCGGCGAGCCTTTGCGGGTCGCCATGGGTGAACTGCGCATAGCGCTGGGCAACGCCGGCCTTGACGGCGAAATAGACGAAATGCACCAGCGCCAGCGTCTTCACCGTGGCGAAATAGACGGCGACGTCGTTGGGATCCATATAGGCGCCGACCATCAGCACGTCGGCATTGGTGAGCAGGAAGAAGAAGCTTTCGACCAGGAAGATCGGCAGCGAGACGACGAACCATTGCGCGAAATGCACCTTCGTCGGCCCGGCCGGGATCTGCCTTTCCATGCGCTGGGTGACGCCGATGAGCTGACCGAGCGTGGTGGCGTAGGTGGCGGCGATCGAGGCGAAGATCGCCGTCCTGGCGTCGGGCGAATAGCCCGCTAAAAGCATCAGCGCCATGAACAGCAGGATCAGGATGGGTCGCACGAGATAGGTCGGCGACAGGGCAAACAGCGCCCAGCTGTTGGCGCGTGCCAGTCCCGACAGAAGGTCCGACATGGCGATCATCGGCAGGCAGATGACGCCGAGGATGAACGGGATCACATAGTAGTTTTCGATCCAGGGTGCCGCCAGCCAGACGCCGAGCGCGCCGAGCCCGGCGATGAGCGTGGAGGCGATCAGCACGAACAGGCGGCTGGCCAGCACGATGCCGCGCAGTTCGTCCATCAGGCCGCGCTCGCGGTATTCGGGAATGAAGCGGATCACCGAGGTGTGGAAGCCGAGGCAGGCGAGGTTGCCGACGATCACCATCGTCACCCAGACGAGGACGAAGATGCCGTATTCGAACGAGCCCATCCAGCGCGCCATCAGCACCTGGCTGATGAAGGCGATGACGGCGCTGACGATGCGGATGGAGAAGGCGATGACCGACATGCGGCCGGCCTCGCCGCGCTCGTCGGCGGTGAACAGCACGGCATCGATGCGGCCAAGCAGCGGCCTCATGCGCAGCGCCCAACGCTGCGGCAAGAACCGCCCGGCAGTCGTGGCCGCGGAAAAGCGCACCCCGATTTCTCTCCGTTTTCCGCTTCTTTTTCAGGGCTGGGTGTAGCGGAGACACATTAAGAAACGGTTGGGTGGGGAGCTTCCTTCTCCCCGTCACTATACGGGGAGAAGGTGCCGGCAGGCGGATGAGGGCGGCGCAGGGTCGTCACGCATTCCAAGGACGAATATGTCCGCTACGAAGGCGAAAAGACCGTCCACACGAACACCGTCGAAGGCTTCTATTCGATCTTCAAGCGCGGCATGAAGGGGGTTTATCAGCATTTGCGGCGAGCATCATTTGCACCGCTATCTGGCAGAGTTCGACTTCCGCTACAGCAACCGCATTGCAATTGGCGTTGATGACGGCCCCCGCGCTTTCATCGCCTGAAGGGCGCTGCTGGTAAGCGCCTCACCTATCATAGACCTACTTGACGAAAAGCGGACGCACTTCCGAAATGCGGTGCAGCTAGAGTTGCCGCTCAGGCCGAAGCGCGGGCGGCAATAATCAATTATTAGCTTGGCTCGACAGCGGGCGGCCTTTTTTCCAGAGTGATTCGAGTTGGGACACATCACCCGAATCGAAGGCCGATTCCAGTTCGTGAAGCCATTTGTCATCCGGCTCAAACACGAACTCTTTTGGGAAACCCACATCCCCGAAATTGTCCGCATCGTCCTTGGAATCAAATTGTGGATTTCGGATATAGATGAGCTTCTTTGTCTCCGCCACTGCGATGCGGTCAAGAGGCTTCATACCATAAGCCATTGCAATGCATCGTTTTTTCATTTCAATCTCCTTCGCTTGAATTTTAAACCGGGCAGCTATCAGCCACCAGCGAAAGGACGGAAAATTGCCAAACTAAAATATGCAAAACGCATATGTTCCGCGTGGAACACAACCCATCTTGAACTTTGGAACACGGTCGGATAGTTATAGTCATACGATTGTGGGCAGAAAGGCTTGCACAATGGACGACCGAACGGAACACGAACAGAGCGGCGGACAGAATAGCGCGGGCCGGACACCGCCCTATGTCTCGTTCAAGTCCTTCCTAACCCTCTTGGAGGACTTTAAGAAAACCGGTACGCCGCCGCGAATTGACAGGTCGGTGCTAAGCCGTTTTTCCGGTGGTCTTGGCTCGCAGCTGCTTGTCGCTCTCAGGTCATTGGGATTGATGACAGAAGACGGGACACCGACCGGTCTGCTTGAAGAACTGGTGGCTTCATACGACACGCCGAATTTTCATTTGGGTTTGAAGCGGATTTTGACCCACGCTTACCCATTCCTCCACAGCGTGGATTTGAAAACCGCCACTCCTTCAATGTTCGCTGAGGCGTTTAAGAACGGGACGAACGCCAAAGAAGATGTGCTGAGGAAATGCCGAACCTTTTTCCTCCACGCCGCGAAGGCGGCTAGCATCGAAATTGGACCTAGGTTGGAAAAAGGAACCTACACGCGAACATCTTCTGGAAACGGACGGAAGAAGCGGAAGGCGTCAAAGACGGAGGAAACGGTCGACAATTCGGGCTCGACTGGCAGCCTTCAGGCTCAGGTCGAACACGGCAAGGCACTAGAATATCAGCTTATCGATCTAATGACCGAACCAGATATTGACGACAACGTGAAGCAGTCAATTTGGGCGTTGGTCCAATATCTGACTGCGAGGAAAATGAAAAAAGCGACGGCATCCAAGGACACCGCCGCTTCCTGATTTCGAGTGTGTCGCGCTTTGCTGGCCAGCGGACCGCGACACAGCACCCAAGAGAGAGAAAGGAGGATGCGTCATGTGGTTCATGACCCGGAGAATACCGGTAGCCGCCTAACGGCGGTTCACCCTGCCCCCTTCCACAAGGGGTAAGAACGAGGGCGACGGTGTGTCCATAGCACCGGCGCTCTCGCGCGTTACATAGCAATTTTACTCGATTCCGTCTAGGGTTACGACCATGCCCGACAAGAAGCCGCAGATTGAGAAATTCCGCGAAGCGGCGCGAGAACTGAAAACCGATCAGTCCGACGCCGCTTTCGAGGCGGACGTGCAGAAGATCGCCCACGCGCCGAAGCTCACCAATGAGCAGATAAAGAACCTGGTGCGGCGGAAGCGTGAGGCAGACTAGGTATTGGCGTCTACGCCGCAAAAAGCCCCCGGCGAATTAGGGATAGGCGCATTTGGTCAACTTCCATCTCGCCTAAGCGGCCTATGAGTAAGCCCGTCTCCTGCACGTACTCAGGCGGGACGAAGTACTCTTCGCACCAAATCAGATTTTTCCGATTGCCGGTATCCAAGGCGAAGCGTGTCGGCTTGTGCAAACCGCAACGCTTAACGGCCTCCCAATCACGTATAACAAGATCAATCTGGCACTGATCTTCGGTATACTCGCCAGTTCCATAGGAAACGTCCACGGCACCGTAGAGCGTTCCTGTTTCGGGGTTCTCGTAGGTAGCAGTTGAGCGAACCAAAGTTGGTCGCGCGATCGGTCCCGGCTTCCCGCGTGAATAGGGAAACTTGCACCAAACGATATCGCCCGGTTCCGGCAGTGTATCTATGTCGAGAAATGTCCACCCCATAGGGTGGACGTATCACAGTCCGCGCTTTTCAGAAACTACTCTGCTGCGACGAAGCAAAGCTTCCATTTCTTTGTCGGACTCATTTAGCTGCTCATCGGTCAGAGAGCTGTAATCGGCATGGTATTTGCCAACCATATGACGAGAGGGCTGATCTTCGCGCACAATGGAGCCGCGCGGTGATTCGGCCTTGGCGGACCAGGTAAACGCTCCAACAATGCGCTCCATTAAGGCGGCCATCTAGTTCTCCCCATAGGACTTTTTACGTATAGGCTCTGGTGGTTAACGTGCCATTACGCGGCGTCTAACCTAACCCTGCGACTGTCCCTTGGTTCCATTATTGGCATGAAAGATGGGGTTGCGCTAGGCAAAGATAGGTCAATAGCCCTGACTTAGCAAGTGCAGCATAGGATGCGGTGCCGGGCTTGTAAGCGATTATAGCTCCGCTGTTCCCTAGGGCTGGGTAGCGCCCCGCCGCTTAGTTACCCTCAAAGGTAACCGACCTCTCAGGCCCTGTAGCCATCTCCTCCGGCTGGCTAGCGCCTAGCGCTTCGGTGGGCCTTGGTAGAGGTACCGGATTGGGAAAGCTATGATAACGCACGAAATTACAATCAATAGAAACCAATAGAGGTACGGGTCTTGGATCCGATCAAGGTCAAGCCAGCCGCCGCCGTGCCTTGGGATAGTGGCTTTCCCGGTCCATAGCCAGAAGCCAACGAACCCGCCCCCAACAAGCACCTGTGCGATCAAGAGACCCTTGAGGACCGCGTCCGCAGTTTTACTTCTTTCGGCCATGGATGCCCCATGTAAGCGGCTCAAGCGTACCCACGGAGCATGGCTTGTCAAATATCCGCAGGCGAGGTCGGCCAATCTAGTCAGCGCCGCCCCTCATCCGCCCTTCGGGCACCTTCTCCCCGTGAACGGGGAGAAGGGAAAAAAGCGCTCCCTTACGCGAACGCCCCATGGCAATGCTTGTACTTCTTCCCCGAGCCGCAGGGGCAGGCTTCGTTGCGCCCGACTTTGCCCCAGGTAGCCTGGTTGTTGGGGTCGCGGTCTTCGGGGGCGACGATGGCGGTTGTCTCCGGGCGGACCAGAAGGGCGGTCTCGCCGCCTTCGAAATCGTTCTCGCCGGTGGTGCCGTCGATATGGGTGCCGAACATGTCGGGGGCTTCGGGCGGCGGCGCTTCGGCGGCCTGGCGGACCAGTTCGACGCGCATCAGCTGCGCGGTGACGGCCTGGCGCAGATTGCCCAGCATCGCCTGGAACAGCTCGAACGCCTCGCTCTTGTACTCCTGCAGCGGATCGCGCTGGGCGTAGCCGCGGAAGCCGACGACCGAACGCAGATGGTCGAGATTGACGATGTGCTCGCGCCACAGATGGTCGAGCGTCTGCAGCACCACCGAACGTTCGACATAGTTCATCACCTCGGGGCCGAAGCGCTCGGCGCGCTCCCTGGCGGCGGCGTCGGCGGCCTGCGCGATGCGCTCGCGGATGTCGTCCTCGGCGATGCCCTCTTCCTTGACCCACTCTTCGATCGGCAGGTCGAGGTTGAGGAATTCGGCGGCCTCGGCCTTCAGGCCGGCGACATCCCACTGTTCGGCATAGGCGTTTTCGGGAATGGCCTTGGCGACGATCTCGTCGATGACGCCCTCGCGCATCTCGGCGATGGTTTCGGAGAGACCTTCGCCGTCCATCAGCTCGATGCGCTGCTCGAACACCACCTTGCGCTGGTCGTTGGAGACGTCGTCATATTTCAGCAGATTCTTGCGGATGTCGAAGTTGCGCGCCTCGACCTTCTTCTGCGCCTTTTCCAGCGCCTTGTTGATCCACGGATGGATGATCGCCTCGTCTTCCTTGAGGCCGAGCTTCTGCAGCATGCCGTCCATGCGCTCGGAGCCGAAGATGCGCATCAGGTCGTCCTGCAGCGACAGGAAGAATTTCGAGCGGCCGGGGTCGCCCTGGCGACCGGAGCGGCCGCGCAGCTGGTTGTCGATGCGGCGCGATTCGTGGCGCTCGGTGGCGAGCACGTAGAGACCGCCGGCGGCCAGCGCCTTTTCCTTCAGGCGCTCGACGTCGGCCTGGATTTCCTTTTCGCGTGCTTCGCGCTCCGGACCGGCCGGCATGTCGCCGAGTTCCTCTTCGATGCGCATCTCGGCGTTGCCGCCAAGCTTGATGTCGGTGCCGCGGCCGGCCATGTTGGTGGCAATGGTGATGGCGCCCGGCTTGCCGGCCTGCGCGACGATCGCGGCCTCGCGCTCGTGATGGCGGGCGTTGAGCACCTCGAAACCGGTGAAGCCTTCCTTGCGCAGGCGCTCGGCCAGCTGCTCGGACTTTTCAATGGAAGTGGTGCCGACCAGCGTCGGCTGGCCCTTGGCGCTGGCCTCGCGGATCTCCCGGACGATCGCCTTGTATTTCTCCTCGACCGTCCGGTAGACCTCGTCGTCCTCGTCGATGCGGATGACCGGCAAATTGGTCGGGATCTCGGTGACGTCGAGATTGTAGATGTTGCCGAATTCCTCGGCCTCGGTCAGCGCCGTGCCGGTCATGCCGGAGAGCTTCTTGTAGAGGCGGAAGTAGTTCTGGAAGGTGACGGAGGCGAGCGTCTGGTTCTCCGGCTGGATCGCCACATGCTCCTTGGCTTCGAGCGCCTGGTGCAGGCCCTCCGAATAGCGGCGGCCCGGCATCATGCGGCCGGTGAACTCGTCGATGATGACGATCTCGCCGTTGCGGACGATATAATCCTTGTCCTTCTGGAACAGCCGGTGCGCCTTCAGCGCGTTGTTGACGTGGTGGACGATGGCGACGTTCTCGACGTCGTAGAGCGACTCGCCCTTGAGCAGGTCGGCGTCGCGCAAAAGGTTCTCGAGCTTCTCGGTGCCTTCCTCGGTGAAGATCGAGGTCTTCTGCTTCTCGTCGATCTCATAATCCTGCGGCTGCAGCTGGATGATGAAGGTGTCGATGGTGTTGTACATTTCCGAACGGTCCTCGAGCGGCCCGGAAATGATCAGCGGCGTGCGCGCCTCGTCGACCAGGATGGAATCGACCTCGTCGACGATCGCGTAATTGTGACCGCGCTGCACCATCTGGGCGCGCTCGTACTTCATGTTGTCGCGCAGGTAGTCGAAGCCGAGCTCGTTGTTGGTGGCGTAGGTGACGTCGGACGCGTAGGCGATGCGGCGTTCCTCGTCGGACAGGCCGTGCACGATGACGCCGACCGAGAGGCCGAGGAATTTGTAGACGCGGCCCATCCATTCGGAGTCGCGGGTGGCGAGATAATCGTTGACGGTGACGACATGGACGCCGTTGCCGGCGAGCGCATTGAGGTAGACCGGCAGCGTCGCCACCAGGGTCTTGCCCTCGCCGGTGCGCATCTCGGCAATGCCGCCATTGTGCAGCACCATGCCGCCGATCAGCTGGACATCGAAGGGTCGCATGCCGAGCACGCGGCGCGCCGCCTCGCGCGCAGTGGCGAAGGCTGGCACCAAAAGATCATCGAGCGTGGCGCCGTTGGCGATGTCCTGGCGGAATTTCGCGGTGCGGCCGACCAGTTCCTCGTCGGAGAGCGCCCGCATCTCGTTTTCCATGGCGTTGATCGCCTCGACACGGGGCCGGGTCGATTTGACCCGACGGTCGTTGGAGGAACCGAAAACCTTACGGGCGAGACCGCCGAGACTGACCATCCAATGGTCCTTTCGATAGAATTCTCAAACATGAGATGAGCGCCGGCCGGCCCCATCAACTCCACGTGAACGTGGACAAACGCAAAAAGCGCCCGGAAAACGGTTCTGGACGCAAAGTCGTTGGACAGATAAGAGGGGGCTCAACTGATGTCAACGCCGCGCTGGGCCTGCCGGGCGCGCCAAATTCCGCCACAATCTGGCTGATCTGGAAGCCACCCGTCCTTACAATCCCCACCGGAGTCGTCTTATGTCCTTGTTGTTCCGCCGTGCGTCGCTTGCCAGCCTTGGCTTGGCCTTCGGCTTGTCGGCCCTTTCGCTGTCGCCGCTGATGGCGCAGCAAACCGCTCCCGCTCCGGCGGATGCACCGGCCGCGGCACCGGTCGATCCGAATACGGTTATCGCCACGGTCAACGGCCAGCCCTTGACCGAGGCCGACCTGGTGCTTGCCGAAGGCGAGCTGTCGCAGCAGTTTGCCCAGCTGCCGCCCGAGCAGCGCCGCGCCGCCGCTCTTTCGGCCGCCATCGAAATCCGCGTCATGGCCGCCCAGGCGGTCACGACTGGGCTCGACAAGGATCCCGACTTCCAGCGCCGCATGGCCTTCCTGCAGCAGCGTGCGCTGCATGGCGAGATGGTCGAGAAGGGCGTCGTCAACAAGGTCACCGACGCCGAGGTTCGCGCCCGCTACGACCAGGAAATCGCCAACACGCCGCCCACCAACGAGGTGCATGCCCGCCACATCCTCGTCAAGACCAAGGAAGAGGCCGAGGCCATCATCAAGCAGCTCGACGGCGGCGCCGATTTCCAGAAGCTCGCCAACGAGCACACCAGCGATCCTTCAGGCAAGACCAGCGGCGGCGATCTCGGCTGGTTCGGACCCGGCCAGATGGTGCCGGAGTTCGACAAGGCGGCCTTCGCGCTCGAGATCGGCAAATACACCGAGCAGCCGGTGCAGTCGCAGTTCGGCTGGCATGTCATCAAGCTCGAGGACAAGCGCACCAAGCAGCCGCCGGCCTTCGACGACGTCAAGGACCAGGCCAAGCAGGCGGTCATCCGCGACAAATATTTCGCGCTGGTCAAGTCGCTGCGCGCCGGCGCCAAGGTCGAGATTCCCGACGCGAAACTGAAGCAGGCGGTCGATACGCTGGAAAGCGCCAAGTAAGCCTGAAGAGAGTTTTTTGAAGAGGGGCGCGGCAGCCAAGGGTTGCCGCGCCCTTTTTTCGTCCAGCATCGGCCGATTTTACCTTCCGGGCGCCGCTATGCCTCGCATGATGTAACCGACTGCCTTGCGTATGGTCGCCTCGTCCTCGTCGAGCCGGTTGGTCAACAGATGCTTCCAGGCGAAGGAGGCGATCAGGTCGGCGACAACAGCCGGATCGATTTCGGCCGGGATTTCGCCCCTTGCCTTGGCGCGTTCGACGATCTGGCCGGTATGGGATCGTCGGCCCAGCGCATAGTCGTTGAGCGCCGCCGCCGCCGTGTCATCCGACTGAGCCTCGGCGATCAGCGACCTGAACACGCTGCCCGACGATGTCTCGCGCCAGTGGGCGAACAGGTTGTTCAGGAAGCCGACGAGATCCGCCTCCAGCCGCCCGGTATCGGGAACGTCGACGCGTTTCTGGCGCTGGTAGACCTCGAGCAGCAATGCCGCCTTGCTCGGCCACCAGCGATAGATGGTGGGTTTGCCGGCGCGAGCCCGCCGCGCCACCGCCTCGATCGAGAAACCGGCGTAGCCGGCCTCGACCAGCACGGCCTCGGCGGCGTCGAGAATGGCATCGGCGCTGTCGGGGTTGCGCCGCGCACCGATCGATCTGCGCGCCGGATCGGCGTCCTCGGCCATTTCTGTCGTCCTCGCCACCAAGTTTGCCGGCAGCATAGGTGACCCGGCCCTCAAACGAAACGCCGCGTTTTCAAACTTCTGGACGGCGGTGATGGTCGCGGTAGGCAATGAACCCGCGATAACTTTGTCCCTTGGAGCCCTTACGTGTTGGGTGGAGAAGCCCCTAACGCAAAAAACCCGCCTGTGCGGCGGGTCACTGGCGCAAATCAGCACCATGGCTGAATATCTAGCATAGCTGCCCTCATAGGTCAAGGAAAAAATTCCTATCGGCATGATGGGGAGAACTCGGCGATGCTGCGTTCGAGTTCGCGCCTGCCGAGGTCATTGCCCTCGATGACCTCATAACGCCATAGCTCCCGGCGACGCCAACAGATTTGAAATGCAAGCTTAATCCCGAGTTGGCCCGTCCTGCAAAGCGATGACAACGCCCTTGCGCCCGCGCGGCGTATCGGGCAAACCGGCCTTCCCTTGCGATTTTTGCCGCCCGAGGTCTGCATGTCCACGACGATTTCGCCGCTTGCGCCGAAGAAATACCCCAAGATGCCGGAGATCGAGGGGGTGCGCATCGCCACCGCCGAGGCGGGGATAAAGTACAAGAACCGCACCGATCTGCTGACCATGGTTTTCGATGAAGGCACCGCGGTCGCCGGCGTGTTCACGAAATCGAAGTGCCCCTCGGCGCCGGTCGATTTCTGCCGGCAGAACCTCGGACCCGGCAAGGCGCGGGTGCTCGTCGTCAATTCCGGCAACGCCAACGCCTTCACCGGCAAGAAAGGCCGCGAATCGACCGCATTGACGGGCGAGGCGGCGGCCAAGGCGGCGGGCTGCAAGGCAAGCGAGGTTTTCCTGGCGTCGACCGGCGTCATCGGCGAGCCGCTCGACACCAGCAAATTCAGCCATCTGCTCGCGGGGCTGGTCAGCAACGGCAAGCCCGACCTGTGGACCGAAGCGGCCAAGGCGATCATGACCACGGATACCTATCCGAAAGTGGCGACCGCGACGGTCCAGCTCGGCGACACCAGCGTCACCATCAACGGCATCTCCAAGGGCGCCGGCATGATCGCGCCCGACATGGCAACGATGCTCTCCTTCATCGCCACCGACGCGCCGATCGCCGCCCCTGTTTTGCAAGACCTTTTGTCGCGCGGCACGGCCAAGACCTTCAACGCGGTCACCGTCGACAGCGACACGTCGACCAGCGACACGTTGCTGATCTTCGCTACCGGCAAGGCTGCCAAGCGCGGCGCGCCTGCTATAACCGATCCCAAGGATGCCCGCCTTGGAGCGTTCCGCCGGGCGCTCGGCAAGGTGCTGAAGTCGCTGGCGCTGCAAGTGGTGCGCGACGGCGAGGGCGCACGCAAGCAGGTCGAAGTCACCGTCACCGGCGCCAAATCGGCGCGCTCGGCCAAGCGCATCGCGCTGTCGATCGCCAATTCGCCGCTGGTCAAGACGGCGGTCGCCGGCGAGGACGCCAATTGGGGCCGCGTCGTCATGGCCGTCGGCAAGGCCGGCGAGCCCGCCGATCGCGACCGGCTGTCGATCTGGTTCGGCGACAACAGGCTGGCGCATGAAGGCGAGCGCGATCCCTCCTATTCCGAGCAGGCGATTTCGGCCTACATGAAGCGCGACGATATCCGCATCCGCGCCGATATCGGCATCGGCCGCGGCAAGGCGACGGTGTGGACCTGCGATCTCACCAAGGAATATGTCGCCATCAATGGCGATTATCGGAGCTGATGGTTTTGGGCTCCAGGCATCCGGCAAGCATGCTCGCGATCGTACGCCGCTACGAGGCGGCCGGCTTTCGCGCCTGGCCCGCAGCGGCCGTACACTATGACGGCACCTGGGTAGTGCGGCTAACCGCCGGCCATCCGGCCAAACGGCTGAACTCGGTCAATCCGCTCGATCCCGGCGACACCCAGCACATTGCCGACCGTATCGGCCGGGCCAGCCGCCGTTTCGATGCCTATGGCAGGCCGCTGACGTTTCGCATGTCGCCGCTATCGGGTCCCGATCTCGCCAACCATCTCGACAAGGAAGGCTGGAGCCGGTTCGACGAGTCGCTGGTGATGCGGCTGCCGCTGGCCGACGCGCACCTCGACGCCGCCATGGACCAGATTCCGCTGAAGGACATCAGCCGCTTTATCGGCGCCTCGCTCAAGGTCAGCGGTTCCGATGTTTCGCTGCGGCCTGGGCTGTCGGAAATCATCGGGGCCATCCAGCCCGAGGCCGGCCTGTTCGCGCTCGAAGATGGAACCGAGTCGCTGGCAACGCTTATCTGCGTGCATGACGGCGATCTCGCCGGCCTGTTCGAGGTCGCCACCGACAAGTCGGCGCGCAACAAGGGCCACGGCCGCAACCTGATCCTGTCGGCGCTGAAATGGGCGCGATTGCGGGGCGCGCGGGAAGCCTGGCTGCAGGTCGAGGCCGGCAATGTGCCGGCGCTGGCGCTCTACCATTCGCTCGGCTTCGACGAAGTCTACCGCTACCATTACCGCCGGCCGCCTGGTCATGGGTGAAGTTGGTCATGGGTGAAGTTGGCCATGGGTGATGTGATGATCGCCGGCAAGCGCATGCTACTGGTCGCCGCCTGCGCGCTGGTCGATGCCGACGGCCGGGTGCTTTTGGCGCAGCGGCCAGAGGGCAAGCAACTTGCCGGGCTGTGGGAATTTCCCGGTGGCAAGGTCGAGCCCGGCGAGACGCCCGAACAATGCATCATTCGCGAACTGCACGAGGAAATCGGCGTCGAAACCGACATTCCGTGCCTGGCGCCGCTCACCTTCGCCAGCCATTCCTACGACGATTTCCACCTGTTGATGCCGCTTTTCATCTGCCGCCGCTTTCGCGGCATTGCCCAGCCGAGGGAAGGGCAGGCGCTGAAATGGGTGCGGCCGAAGCAGATGCGAGACTACCCGATGCCGCCGGCCGATGCGCCTCTGATCCCGTTCCTCATCGACCTTCTTTGAGCGCGCTCCCGTCCGATTGCCGATCGAGCCCTCGTATCAGCCAGCGTTAATGGAAGATTTATCTCATCGTGAAAAATTGAAGCATGGCCGTTTCACGGTCGCGCCGCCGATTTGCTGGGGAGCGATAGCATGAGCCTAGGCAGGGATTGGGACTCGATCCGGCCAGAGCGCGGCTTTCGCGCCGCCGACGCGGGCATGGGGATATTGCGCATCACGCTGCTGTTCGGTTCGGCTGCGGTGGCGCTGGCGCTGATCGCGACTTCTTTCCTCGACAACCAGACACGCCCGCTGTCTGCCCGCGACGGTCTTGCCGGGCTCGACATGACGGCCACCGGCTCACTGAGTCATCGCGAAACCTATACGCTGCGCCGCAGTGTGCTGCAGCCGCAGCCCGGTTCGGTCTGCATCATCAGGTCCAATGGCAGAAGCAGCGGCGATTGCTGACATGGTTAAGCCTTTTCGCAAACGCGGCTGTTTCACCGCCTGTTAAGCCTTTGCCGTTAACCTTTCTTAACAGATCACCGGTAAGGTCCGGGCCAGAGGGGTTCAGGCCATGAAAGCAGTGCTGCTGCGTTTTCTGAAAGACGAGACGGGCGCCACGGCCGTCGAATATGGCGTGATCATCGCGGTGCTGTCGCTGGCCATCGTCGGCGGCATCGGTCAGGTCCGCGACGGGATCATCTGGCTGTTCAGCGACAACAGCAGCAGGCTTGCGAACGCTTTCGCACCCACACCCTGATCCAATTCTTCCGCGATTGCGGGCAGGATCATTGCCCGTCCGGCGCCTCCAGGATCGCCTTCAGCGAAACCTTGCCCGAACCTGGCTTCAGCGGTTTTTGCTGCGATGCGTCGGGCGCCCAGCCGGACATCCACACAATCGAGAAACTGGCCCTCACGCGGCCATCGGGGTCGGAAAACCGCTCGGCGTAGATTTCCGCCGCGCGGGCAAACAGCGCGCGCGAACCCGGCCGCCGGCTGCGATCGGTGAGCGCATTGGTCTCGCCCATGGCCCGCAAATCCGCCATCAGGTTGAACAGGCTGGCGTAGCGCACCGTCACCGTCTCGACATCGGCGACCGGCAGAGCAAGGCCGGCGCGCTGCAGAAGCGCACCGGCCTCGCGCACGTCGGTGAACGGGATCACACGCGGGCTGGCGCCGCCATAAAGCTCGGTCTCCGCCGCAAGCAGGCTTTCGCGTAACTCGAAAAGCGTGCCGGCGCCGGCAAAGGCGCCGAGGAAAAGCCCGTCCGGCCGCAACGCGCGGCGGATCTGGATCAGCATGCCGGGAATGTCGTTCATCGCCTGCAGCGACAAAAGCGAGACCGCCAGATCGAGGCTCTCCGCCTCGAACGGCACGGTTTCGAGCGGTGCGATCATGCCGGCGCCGCCACCGTCCAGGAACGCCATGTCCGTCTCGACGCGGACAATGTCGGCGACCTTGCCGCTTTCGGCGAGCATTTCGGTTGCAGCCGGTGTCTGGCAGAACAGCACGGCGGCCTTGCCGAACCGGCGCTCGACGGCACCAAGGCGGTCGGCAAGGTCCTCTGCGGTGCGGCGCATGAGGAAGTCCGCGCCGTCGACCGGATGGGCAAGCGCGCGCCGCTTGTGCGCCAGCCACAGAGAGGTATCCATTATCGGCTGCAACGGGCAGATCCTTGTTTGTCCACGCCTATAGATCGTTGATATAGTGATCGCAGGACCAACCACGTGGCCGATCCGATGCCCAAGATCAAGTCCGTCGAGATCCGCAGCTTCGCCCGATCGGCTCTCGGCTGGCCGGCGCGCATCCTGTTTCCGCCGGTCTGCGCCGGTTGCCGGCGGCATGTCTCGCAGCCCGGCGTGCTGTGCGGCGCCTGCTGGCCGAAGCTCAGGCTGCTGGAGCGGCCATGGTGCCCGGTGATGGGCACGCCGTTCACCCACCATATGGGCGAGGGCTTTCTGTCCGCCGAGGCCATTGCCGATCCGCCGCCTTTCGAGCGGGCGCGGGCAGCGGTCGCCTATTCCGGCGTCGCCCGCCAGATGGTGCAGGGGCTGAAATACCAGGATCGCACCGATCTCGCGCCATGGATGGCACGCTGGATGGTGCGCGCCGGTGCCGATCTCATCGCGCAGGCGGATGTGGTGGTGCCGGTACCGCTGCACTGGCGGCGCTTTTTCAGGCGAAGGTTCAATCAGTCGGCGGAATTGGCAAGGGCGGTCTCGGTGCTCAGTCAATTGCCGTTCGCGCCCTCGGCGGTGCGGCGCGTAAAACTCACCCGGCAGCAGGTTGGGCTGGAGCGCAGCGAGCGCGAGGAGAATGTGCGGGCCGCCTTTCGCGTGCCCGCCGAGGCGGAAATCGAAATCGCCGGCCGCCGAGTGCTTTTGATCGACGATGTCTACACCACCGGCGCCACCGTGCGTTCCGCCACCAAGGCGCTCAAAAGGGGAGGTGCGGCCGCCGTCGACGTGCTGACCTTCGCGCGTGTGTTGCCGGGGGACTTCCGGGCGGACGAGTCCGTGACTATATAAGTCGGCAACGAACAGCGGAAATTCGTCATGGCCGAAGTCACCATCTACACCCGCATGATGTGCGGCTATTGCACGGCAGCCAAACGGCTGCTCGAACGCAAAGGCGTCGCCTTCACCGAGCACGATGCCTCTTTCTCGCCGGAACTGCGCCAGGAGATGATCTCCCGCGCCCGTGGCCGCTCGACCTTTCCGCAGATTTTCGTCGGCGACACGCATGTCGGCGGTTGCGACGACCTTCATGAGTTGGAAGCCGAAGGCCGGCTGGACAAACTGCTCGCCAACGGCGCGACGAATTGAGGAAGATGGCGATGGGTGTTTTCAGGGCCGCTGCAATCCAGATGCGTTCAGGCGAAAGCCCTGAGCGCAACGCGGTCGATCTCGAGCGGCTGGTGCGTGAGGCTGCTGGCCAAGGTGCGACTTACATCCAGACGCCGGAGATGACCGGCGCGCTGATCCGCGACAGGCAAGCCCGCGCCGCGTCCTTCACGTCGGAGGACAAGGATGTCGTCGTCGCGACCGCGCGCAGACTTGCCAAGGAGCTCGGCGTCTTCCTGCATATAGGCTCGACCGCCATCGCGCGCGCCGACGGCAAGCTCGCCAACCGGGCGCTGCTGTTTGGCCCGGATGGCGCCACGCTCGCCACCTACGACAAGATCCACATGTTCGACGTCGATCTCGACAATGGCGAGAGCTGGCGCGAATCCGCTGCCTATGAGCCGGGGACCGAGGCTGTCGTGGCCGAGATCGAGGGCGCGAAACTGGGCTTCGCGATCTGCTACGATTTGCGCTTCCCGCAATTGTTCCGCGCCGAGGCACTGGCTGGCGCCGACCTGCTTTCCGTACCTGCCGCCTTCACCCGCCAGACCGGTGAGGCGCACTGGCATGTGCTGCTCAGGGCACGCGCCATCGAGAACGGCGCCTATATCGTCGCCGCCGCGCAAGGCGGCTTGCATGAAGACGGCCGCGAGACCTATGGCCATTCGCTGGTCGTCGATCCGTGGGGCCGTATCATCGCGGAAGCCGCACATGATGAGCCGGCGGTGATCGTCGCCGAAATCGACCCGGCGCAGTCGCTTGCCGCGCGCAAGAAGATCCCCAATTTGAAAAATTCGCGGGATTTTGCCGTCAACGGCTCGGGCAAGGCGCCGCGTCTCAGGGGTGCAGCCTCTTGATCCGTTTTTCCCTGATCTGCGAGCATGAGCACGAATTCGAAGGCTGGTTTCGCAGCAACGAAGATTTCGACACCCAGAAGAAGCGCGGCTTTGTCGATTGCCCGACCTGCGGTTCGCACAAGGTGCAGAAGGCGCTGATGGCGCCGGCCGTCTCCACGGCGCGCAAGCAGGAAACGATCGCGCTCGCCATGGGCGAGGCGCAGAAGCAGGCTTTGGCGCAGCTGAAGGCGATGGCCGAGAAGGTGCGCGAGAATGCCGACTATGTCGGCGACAAATTCGCCGAGGAAGCCCGAAAAATCCATTTCGGCGAAAGCGACCCGCGCGGCATCTATGGCGAGGCGACGCTGGACGAGGCCAAGAGCCTGGCCGAGGACGGCGTCGAGTTCATGCCGATCCCGGTGTTCCCGGACGACCGCAACTGAGCGGCTAGCCGACGCTGCCGATCAGCTTTTCAAGCAGCCGAGAGAGCGTTTCCTTTTCTGCCTGCGTCAGGCTCGCCAGAATCTTGTGCTCGTTGGCGACATGGGCGGTAACTGCCTCGTCTATCAAAGCCAGCCCCTTTTCGGTCAACCGCACGACAATGCCGCGCCGATCGTTGGGGTGCGGACCGCGCAGAATCAATCCCGACGTTTCGAGCCGGTCGAGCCTATTGGTCATGGCGCCGGATGTTACCATCGTCGCTTCATAGAGGGCGGTCGGCGTCAGCGCGTAAGGCGAGCCAGAGCGGCGCAGCGTCGCCAGCACATCGAATTCCCCGGACTGCAATCCATAGCGGGCAAACAACGGACCGAGGTGCTCGCGGGCGATCAGCGAGGCGGCCTCGTTCAGCCGCCCGAGCACTGCCATGGGCGAGACATCCAGGTCGGGCCGTTCCCGCTTCCATTGCTCGATTGCCCTTGCTGCCCTGTCCAACTGTCTCACCATCATATATCTTGACGTTAAGAATCTTTCCATTATCTTACCGCAAGATGCAATGCCGGCCAAGGGCCGCTCGCAACAGGGTTCAATGATGAAATTTCTCTGGGATTCGGCGCTCGGCCTGCTGGTCGTCACCGGCGGTTTGCTCGGCCTGACGCTGCCGTTCGGCAAGCTCGCCACGGCTGCCGGTGTGCTGGCCATGGTCTGGGCCTTCGTCATCTCGCTTGGCGCCGGCGGCGTGCTGTTGTGCGCCCTGCTGCTACGTGGTCAGCGCGTCCGGCTCACGGCACACAAAGTGCGCTATTTCTTCGTCACCGCGGCGGTGTCCTACGCCGTTCCCAATCTCCTGATGTTCTCGGCCATTCCGCATCTTGGCGCCGGCTATACCGGCATCATGTTCACCCTGTCGCCGGTCATCACGCTGGTGTTCTCGATCCTGCTGCGTGTCCGGCGCCCGAACATGCTGGGGATTGTCGGCATTGCCGTCGGCTTTGTCGGCGCCGTCATGGTGGCGGTGACGCGCGGCGAGGCTGGCGAGCCGGCCGATCTGTTCTGGGTGGTGATGGGGCTGCTCATCCCGGTCAGCCTTGCCGCCGGCAACATCTACCGCACGGCCGACTGGCCCCAGGGCACCGGCCCCATCGAGCTTGCCGTCGGCAGCCATTTGGCATCGGCGGCGATACTGCTTGTCGGCATTCTGGCCCTGTTCGGCGTCAAGGCCTTCGCTCCTCTGAGCGGCGTGCCGATGGTGGTCGTCGCCCAGGCTGCGTCGGCGTCGGCGATGTTCGCCTTCTTCTTTAGGCTGCAGGCGGTCGGCGGTCCGGTCTACCTCAGCCAGATCGGCTATGTGGCGGCGGCCGTCGGCTTGTTTGCCGGCACGATCTTCCTCGGCGAGCAGTATCAGCTGCTGACCTGGGCGGGTGCGGTCATCATCACCGCCGGCGTTTTCATCACCACCAGTGCCCAAAATCAGATCAGCACGAAGGCGCAAAGCCAGGCGGCGTGAGCGCCTTCGCGCCTCAGCCGGCGCCGGTTTCGCTGTCTTCGCCACCGGTTGTCGGCCGAGCGGCCCAAGGCGATCTATTGGCGCGGCGGCTATCGGCCGCTCGATTCGAATAGGGTCAGACCGAGCTTTTTTCCGCCAGCACCATGTAGTTGACGTCCATGTCCTTCGAGCGCGCCCAACGGTCGGCGAGCGGATTGTAGGTGACTCCGGTGCGGTCGATGACGGTGAGGCCAGCGCTGCCAAGTGCCTTCTCAAGCTCTTCCGGGCGCACCAGCTTGCCGAATTGGTGGGTGCCGCGCGGCAACCAGCGCAGCACGTATTCGGCGCCGATGATGGCCAGTCCGAGCGCCTTCAGCGTGCGGTTGATGGTGGCCACGAACATGATGCCGCCCGGCCGGACCATCTCGCCGCATTTGGCGACAAACAGGTCGATGTCGGCGACATGCTCGACCACTTCCATGTTGAGGATGACGTCGAATTTCTCACCGGCGTCGGCAAGGTCCTCGGCCGTCGTGGCGCGATAATCGACGCTGACATTGACCTCGGCCGCGTGCAGCTTCGCCACTTCGATGTTTGTTTCGGAGGCATCCGCGCCAACGACTTCGGCGCCAAGCCGCGCCATCGGCTCGCATAACAGGCCGCCGCCGCAGCCGATGTCGAGGATGCGCAGACCCTCGAAAGGCCTTGCAGCGCGTGGATCACGGCCAAAGCGCGTCGCTATCTGGTCGCGAATATAGGACAGCCGGACCGGATTGAATTTGTGCAGCGGACGGAACTTGCCGTTCGGGTTCCACCATTCGGCGGCAAGGGCGGAAAAGCGTTCCACCTCTCCGGCATCGATCGTCGATCGTCGGGGCTCTGGCATCGATTGGTCTCCTCGAACGTTAGGAAGTCGGGCGTGAGACCGCGAATGTCAAGGCAGCATTTTTCGATGCAGTCGAAGCGACAGGTTCTGTCAGCACATGTCACCTGTCGGGCACCTCATCGAAACACAATTGGCCCGTCGAGCGAAAAGAGGACAGGCTTTAGGTTCGAAGGAGACGACGATGAAACAGGAAATGGCTTCGATCCTCTGGCGCCGGCTAGACCTGGAGGGCCACGACGCCTGCCTGCTTTCGCCGACCGACGGCGGGCACAGCCTCGAGGGGCAGGCCATCTTCATCCAGGATGGCCAGCCGTGCTGCCTTGCCTACAAGCTGGATTGCGATGCCGGCTGGCGCACACGAGCGGCGCAGGTCGACGGCTTTCTCGGCACGCGCGAGCTGCATTATGCGATCGAACGCGGTTCGGATGGCCGCTGGATACTGAACGGCGAAGTCCAGCGGGATGTCGCCGGCCTCGTCGACGTCGACCTCGGGTTCACGCCGGCATCGAACCTGTTGGCGATCCGCCGGTTCGATCTCGGCATCGGCGAGGCGACGCCCGCCCCCGCCGCCTACGTGACCTTTCCGGAGCTCAAGCTGGCGCGCCTCGAACAGAGTTACCGCCGTCTCGATGAGGCTCGCTACGCCTACGTCGCGCCCATGTTCGGCTATGACGGGGTCCTTCAGGTTTCGCCGTGCGGGTTCGTAGTCGATTATCCCGGCCTGTGGGCAAGCTCGGCTGCATCAGGCTGAAGCGATCAAGGTCGTTCCGATGCGGCCTATTTCGTGTCCAGCACGTCGCGCAGTTTCGTCGCCAACTGCTCGATGGTGAAGGGCTTGGCCAGGAAATGTACGTCATGGTCGAGCACGCCATTGTGGACCACGGCATTCCTGGTGAAGCCGGTGGTGAAGATCACCTTCAGCCGCGGCATGCGCGCGACCGCCTCTTGCGCCAGCTTGCGGCCGTTCATCACGGGCATGACGATATCGGTGAACAGAAGCGCGATGCCGGGGTTTTCCGCCAGTTTCTGCAATGCTTCCTGGCCACTTGCGGCGTCGATGACGACGTAGCCGAGTTCGCGCAAGGCATCCGTGGTGGAGGCACGCACGCCGGCATCGTCCTCGACGACAAGGATCGTTTCGGTGACCGGTGCGGCGGGATTCTCGCCGCGCCCGCCCGACACGACAGGTCCCTGCGGGTCGAAGAATCGCGGCAAGTATATCTTGACCGTCGTGCCTTCGCCGGGTTCGGAATAGATCTTGACGTGACCACCCGACTGTTTGACGAAACCGAATACCTGGCTCAGTCCCAGGCCGGTGCCCTTGTTGACCGGCTTGGTGGTAAAAAAGGGCTCGAAGGCCCTGGCTATGATTTCGGGGGCCATGCCCGAACCGGTGTCGCTGACGGCGATCATCACATACTGGCCGGCCTCGACATCGGCATGGGCAGCGGCGTAGTTGTCGTCGAGATGGCTGTTGGCGGTTTCGATGGTCAGCTTGCCGCCATCGCCCATGGCGTCGCGTGCATTGACGGCTAGGTTGAGAATGGCGTTCTCGATCTGGCTCGGGTCGGCATGGATCTTCCACAAGCCGCCCGCCAGCACGGTTTCGATGCGGATGGCTTCGCCGAGTGCCCGCCGGATCAGGTCCGACATTCCGGTCAGCAGACGGTTGGTGTCGACGATCTGCGGCGCCAATGGCTGCTGACGCGAGAAGGCGAGCAGCCGGGCCGTCAGATTGGCGGCACGGGTCGCAGCGTCGACCGCCGCTTCGATGAATTTTTCGATGTCGTGTTCGCCGCGCGCGAGCTTGCGCTGGGCGAGGTTCATGGCGCTGATGATCACAGCCAGCATGTTGTTGAAATCGTGGGCGATACCGCCCGTCAGTTGGCCGACTGCCTCCATCTTCTGCATCTGGCGTATCTGGGATTCGGCCTTTTCGCGCGTCTGTATCTCATGGCCGAGCGCGATGTTCTTGCGCATCAGTTCTTCCTGGACGACGACCACGTCGTGAAAGCGGCGACGCGATTGCCTGATCGTGTAGGCGGCAAGCAGGAAGATCGCCAGCAGCGCCGCCAGCGAACCGATGCGCAGCCAGGCCTCGACCTGGTCGGTATGAATGTCGCGCGCAGCGAGGGCGGCGGCGCTGATGCGTCGGATCGCATCCATGCTTGTCCGGATTTCGTCCATGGCGGCCTTGCCCTGGCCGCTGCGGACCAGATCCAGCGCCTTTGTCGCATTGCCTTGGTCATACAGCGCAATCGTCTCGGCCATTTCGGCCTGCTTTTGCGAAAGCGCCTCCTTGATGTGGTTGATTTGCTGGACGACCTGGTCGTCGGGGGCGGTCATGCCTTCGATATGCGCAAGTCGCTCGGGAATTGCGCCGACGGCTTGCCGATAGGGTTCGAGATAGGATTTCTCGCCGGTCAGCAGATAGCCGCGCTGACCGCCCTCCGCGTCTTGCGCCAGCGAAAGCAGGCCCGAAAGCAATTCCTGATACTCGATTGCTTCGCGCGCGGCGGCGCGATTGGCCCTCTGGCCCTCGACCAGCATGGCACGGCTACCGACGATCAGCGCCAACACCGCGAAGCCGATGATGAGCGGGAGCGATTGCCACCGCATGGCACGCCGAAGACGAGTAATCATCTGCAATGCTGAACCAAAAGGAGTTCCCCCTGGGCGGTATTTCGTAAGCGGCAGCGGGGCGGAACGCAATATGTCGTCTTCTTGAAGGCGGCAATCCGCCGCCAGCCTTGCGAAACCTTCATCATTTGGCTAAGGAGGCCGCGCATTCAGCGGCCGGCGTCAGCCGGCCTTCCACTTTTTGGGATTCCCGCTTTTTTTGGCTGGATCCGGCTTCAGTCAAAGGCATTTCGCTTCCATGGCGCGCATCGTGATGAAATTCGGCGGAACCTCCGTCGCCGACATCGCCCGCATCCGCAACGTGGCGCGTCATGTCAAACGCGAGGTCGACGCCGGCCATGAGGTGGCGGTGGTCGTTTCGGCGATGTCCGGCAAGACCAACGAACTGGTCGGCTGGACGCGCGAGGCCTCGCCGATGCACGACGCACGCGAATATGACGCGGTCGTCGCTTCAGGCGAACAGATCACGGCCGGCCTTCTGGCAATCACCTTGCAGAACATGGGCGTGCATGCACGTTCGTGGCAGGGCTGGCAGATCCCGATCAAGACCGACAATGCGCATGGTGCGGCGCGCATCCTCGACATCGATGGTGCGTTCCTGATCAAACGCTTCGGCGAGGGCCAGGTGGCGGTGATCGCCGGATTCCAGGGCATCGGTCCAGACAATCGCATCTCCACGCTTGGCCGCGGCGGCTCCGACACCAGCGCGGTCGCCATCGCGGCGGCGGTCAAGGCCGATCGTTGCGACATCTACACCGATGTCGACGGGGTCTACACCACCGACCCGCGCATCGAGCCCAAGGCGCGGCGTCTGGCCAAGATATCGTTCGAGGAAATGCTTGAAATGGCCTCGCTCGGTGCCAAGGTTCTACAGGTGCGTTCGGTCGAGCTTGCCATGGTGCACAAGGTGCGTACCTTCGTGAGGTCGTCCTTCGACGATCCCAATGCGCCCGGAATGGGGGATTTGCTCAATCCGCCCGGAACGCTCATTTGCGACGAGGAAGAGATCGTGGAACAACAGGTCGTCACCGGAATTGCCTATGCCAAGGACGAGGCGCAGATTTCGCTGCGCCGGGTCGGCGATCGGCCGGGCGTTGCCGCCGGCATCTTCGGGCCGCTGGCCGAGGCCAACATCAATGTCGACATGATCGTTCAGAACATATCCGAGGACGGAAAGTCTACCGACATGACATTCACCGTGCCGTCGGGCGATGTCGACAAGGCGCTGGCCGTGCTGGAGCGCCTCAAGGCGCCGATCGGCTACGATGTCGTGCAGTCGGAAGCCGGCATGTCGAAAGTTTCCGTCATCGGTATCGGCATGAGGAGCCATGCCGGCGTCGCCGCCACCGCTTTCAAGGCGCTGGCCGACAAGTCGATCAACATCCGTGCCATCACGACTTCGGAGATCAAGATTTCGATCCTGATCGACGGTCCGTACACCGAACTTGCGGTTCGCACTTTGCATTCCGTCTACGGTCTGGATAAGCAGTAGCGAGAACGATTTGAGTTGTTGCGTGTGCGCCGGTCGCAGTGGAAACTGTGGCGGGCAGAAAGCCCATTGGAGAACAAGCCGCGATGCGTGATCAGGCCAGTGGCCCGCGCGTTTTGCTGAAACGGCTCCGCGAGCTCATGCAGGAGCCGCTGGAGCCGCAGGAGCGGCTTGACCGGATCGTGCGCGACATCGCCTCCAATATGGTCGCCGAAGTCTGCTCGCTCTATGTGCTGCGCTCCGATTCGGTGCTCGAACTCTACGCCACCGAGGGTTTGAACCCGAACGCCGTCCATCTGGCGCAGTTGCGATTGGGGCAAGGCCTGGTCGGCACGATCGCGGCCAGCGCGCGGCCGCTTAATCTCTCGAATGCGCAGGAACACCCGGCCTTCGCCTATCTGCCGGAGACTGGGGAAGAGATCTACAACTCCTTCCTCGGCGTGCCGGTGCTGCGGGCAGGGCGCACATTGGGCGTGCTTGTGGTGCAGAACAAGACCATGCGTCACTATCGCGACGATGAGGTCGAGGCGCTGGAAACCACCGCCATGGTGATCGCCGAGATGATCGCCACCGGCGATCTGGCGCGGCTGACCAGGCCAGGCCTGGAACTCGATCTGCGCCGCCCGGTCAGCTTCACCGGCCTGTCCTTCAATGACGGCGTCGGGCTTGGCCATGTCGTGCTGCACGAGCCGCGCATCGTCGTCACCAATTTGTTCAACGAGGACAGCGAGGAAGAGGTCCGCCGGCTCGAAACCTCGCTCGGCTCGCTCAGGCTGTCCATCGACGACATGCTGGAACGCCGCGATGTTGCCTTCGAGGGCGAGCATCGCCAGGTTCTGGAAGCCTATCGCATGTTCGCCAACGACCGCGGCTGGGTGCGGCGGCTAGAGGAGGCGATCCGCAACGGCCTGACGGCCGAGGCTGCCGTGGAAAAGGTGCAGAGCGACATGCGCGCCCGCATGCTGCACATGACCGATCCGTATCTGCGCGAACGGATGAGCGACTTCGACGACCTCGCCAACCGGCTGCTGCGCCAGCTGATGGGACGTGGGCCGGAGGATGTCGCCGCATCGCTTCCGAAGGACGCCATCATCGTTGCCCGTTCGATGGGGGCCGCCGAACTGCTCGATTATCCCCGGGACAAGATGCGCGGGCTGGTGCTCGAGGACGGTGCCGCGACCAGCCACGTCGTCATCGTCGCGCGAGCCATGGGCATCCCTGTCGCCGGCCAGATGAAGGGCGCCGTTTCCATGGCGGAAAACGGCGACGCCATCATTGTCGATGGCGAAGAGGGCGTGATCCATTTGCGGCCGCAGGCCGATCTCGAAGCCGCCTATGCCGAAAAGGTGCGTTTCCGGGCGCGCCGGCAAGAGGTCTATCGCGAGCTGCGCAAGAAGCCGTCGACTACTAAGGACGGCGTCCAGGTCGACCTGCTGATGAACGCCGGTCTTGCGGTCGACCTGCCGCAGCTCGCCGAGGCGGGTGCGGCCGGCATCGGCCTGTTTCGCACCGAATTGCAATTCATGGTCGCCTCGACATTTCCCCGAGCCGAGGCCCAGGAAAAGCTTTACCGCGACGTGCTCGAGGCAGCGCGCGGCAAGCCGGTTACCTTCCGCACCATCGATATTGGCGGCGACAAGGTGCTGCCCTACTTCAAGGGCTCTATCCAGGAGGAGAATCCGGCGCTCGGCTGGCGGGCGATCCGCCTGACGCTGGACCGGCCGGGCTTGCTGCGCACCCAGATCCGCGCCTTGCTCAAGGCCAGCGGCGGGCGCGAGTTGAAGCTGATGCTGCCGATGGTGACCGAACTCGGCGAGATCGCCCAGGCCCGCGAGATCATCGATCGCGAGGTGCGGCATCTGTCGCGTTTTGCCCATCATTTGCCGACCAGCCTCAAGCTGGGCGCGATGCTGGAAGTGCCGTCGCTTTTGTTCCAGCTCGATGAATTGATGAAGGCCGTCGATTTCGTCTCGGTCGGTTCGAACGACCTGTTCCAGTTCGTCATGGCCGTCGACCGCGGCAACACGCAATTGGCCAACCGCTTCGACACGCTGTCGGCGCCGTTCCTGCGGGTGCTCAAGCAGATCGCCGATGCCGGCGTCCGCAACCACACGCCGGTGACCCTGTGCGGCGAACTTGCCGGAAAACCTATCTCGGCGATGGCGTTGATCGGGCTCGGCTTCCGCTCCATCTCGATGTCACCGGCCTCGATCGGCCCGGTCAAGGCGATGCTGACGGAACTGCCGCTGGATGAGTTGGAGGCGTTCTTCGACGACAATCTGATGGCGCCGGCGCAGGGGTTGCCGATGCGGGCGCTGCTGCAGGCCTTTGCCGACGACCGTTCGATTCCATTGTAGCGTCCTCATCATGGTCAACCTGCCCCGCGATCGGATGGATCAAGTCGTCAAGCGTTTCGAGATGCTCGAAGCGCAGATGTCGGCTGGCCCGGCGCCGGATGCCTATGTGCGGATGGCATCCGAATATGCCGAAATCCAGGACATGGTGGCCGAGGTCAGGGCACTGCGCTTGGCCGAGCATGAGCAGGCCGACCTCAAAGCCATGCTTGCCGACAAGGGCACCGATGCCGAGATGCGGGCGCTTGCCGAGGCCGACCTACCGGAGGTCGAGGAACGCATCGAGGCGCTGCAGAGGGACATCCAGATCCTGCTGTTGCCCAAGGATGCGGCCGACGACAAGAACGCCATTCTCGAAATTCGCGCCGGAACCGGCGGTGATGAGGCCGCCCTTTTCGCCGGCGACCTGTTTCGCATGTATGAGCGCTACGCTGCCGAACATGGCTGGCGTTTCGAGACGGCTTCGGCCAGTGAAGGCGATGCCGGCGGCTACAAGGAAATCATCGCCACGGTGTCGGGCAAGGGCGTCTTTGCGCATCTGAAATTCGAATCCGGCGTGCACCGCGTGCAGCGCGTGCCGGCGACCGAGGCGAGCGGGCGCATCCACACGTCGGCGGCAACCGTCGCGGTGCTGCCGGAAGCCGAAGAGGTCGACATCGACATCAGGGCCGAAGACATCCGCATCGACACGATGCGCGCCTCGGGTTCAGGCGGCCAGCACGTCAACACCACCGATTCGGCCGTTCGCATCACTCATTTGCCGACTGGCATCATGGTGGTGCAGGCGGAGAAGTCGCAGCATCAGAATCGGGCGAAGGCCATGCAGATCCTGCGCGCCCGGCTCTATGACCTGGAGCGCGGCAAGGCTGACGAGGAGCGTTCCGAATCGCGCAAGTCGCAGGTCGGTTCCGGCGACCGCTCTGAACGCATCCGCACCTATAATTTCCCGCAAGGCCGTGTCACCGACCACCGCATCAACCTGACGCTCTACAAGCTCGACCGGGTGATGATGGGCGAACTTGACGAGATCATCAACGCGCTGATCGCCGATCACCAGTCGAAGCTGCTTGCCGACATCGGCATCGATGGCTGATCAACTGCCCGAGACGCTCGGGCCGCTGCTGCGGGAAGCGCAGGCTCGGCTTGCCGCTGCCGCTACCGATGATCCGGCGCTCGATGCGCGGCTGATCGTCGAGCATTTTTCCGGCACCACGCGTACACAAGCCATCGCGGACCCCGAACGCAAGGTCGACGCCGATATTGTTGCCGAAATCGACGCCGCCTTGCGACGCCGCGCCGGCGGTGAGCCGGTGCACCGCATCCTCGGCTATCGTGAATTCTATGGTTTGCGCCTGTCGCTGTCGCCGGAGACGCTGGAGCCGCGGCCGGATACCGAAACGCTGGTCGAGGCGGTGTTGCCCTTCGTCAATGCAATTGCGGCGCGGGAGGGCGTATGCCGGATCCTCGATCTTGGCACCGGCACCGGCGCCATTGCGCTGGCGCTGCTCAGCGCCGTGCCGACAGCTACGGCCACCGGTGTCGATCTGTCCGCGGGCGCGTTGGCGACGGCGACCCGCAATGCCGGGCAGCTGGGCCTTGCAAGGCGGTTCACAGCGCTCCAGTCGGACTGGTTTGAAAAAGTTTCGGGCCGGTACCATGTAATTGCCGCAAACCCTCCCTATATACCCTCCGAAGACATAGGAAATCTGCAGGACGAAGTCCGCAATTTCGACCCGCGCTTGGCCTTGGATGGCGGCGCGGACGGTCTGAACCCCTATAGGATCATCGCCGCGGAGGCGGTGAGGTTTTTGGAAACTGAAGGCAGGATTGCGGTCGAGATCGGCCACACGCAGCACGATCAAGTCTCGAAGATATTCACAGTTGCCGGCTACGTGCCGGGTGGTGCTTTTCGGGATCTTGGCGGAAACGACAGGGTTCTTGTCTTTGAAAGGATAAAGCCTTGATGCAGTGCAAAAAAGCGCTTGGCAATGCCGGGGAATGCGGCTAGGGTCGCCTTAACCGGATGAGACGAAGCAGGCAGTGCTCTTAGCGATTCGGTTTTCCTTGGAAATAGCTGCCTTCTTGCGCAAACGATGCCCAAGCTTCGTGCGGGAATCGTCCGGCAAGTGATGTAACCGGAACAGGATGGCACGTGGCGCCAACGCAATTGATGCGGGCGAACGCCGGTGAAGAGACGAAGCGGCTGGCTGCATGAGCGCCTCCGTTCGTGAAGAGTTTTCGAAAATTTCAAGATGAAGAGAGTTTGATGAGGCCACAACAGCAGAACAGGCGCATGCGCGGTCGCAACAACAATGGCGGCGGCAGCAACAATAACAACAATAACAACAACAACCGCAAGGGGCCGAACCCCCTGACGCGCAACTACGAGAGCAATGGCCCGGACGTCAAGATCCGCGGTTCGGCTCAGCAGATCGCCGAAAAATACGCCACCCTTGCCCGCGACGCGCAAAGCTCCGGCGATCGGGTCATGGCGGAGAATTATCTCCAGCACGCCGAACATTACAATCGCATCATCGCGGCCGCGCAGGCGCAGATGCCGATCCAGAACACGCAGCAGAATCGCGATGATTTCGACGATGACGGCGACGAGGATCGCGACGATTTCGACAATGCCAGCAACAACAGCAATACCGTTTCCGATGCCCAGGTGCCGGTGATCAACCATGGCGCCGGCCCGCAGCCGGTCATCGAAGGCATGCCGGCCGAGGTTGCACTCAACCGGGAAGGTGGCCGCGACAATCGTGACAATAGCGGGCGTGACAACAGCGGACGTGACAATAGCGGGCGCAACAGTGGTGGCCGCGACAACAGTGGCGCACGCCATCGCGATCGTCGCCCCAATGGCGGTTACGGTCAGCGGGATTATTCGTCGTCCGCCGAGCAAGGTGGTCAGTCCCGGGGCAACGAGGCTCCGGTTCAGGCCGAAACCGCTTCGCCGACCGAGTCCGTTGCGGCGGCCGAACCCGCTCCGTTGTTCGAGAACCTTTCGCCGGCGGGTCTTGCCGCCCAGGCCGAGCTCAATGAGGCGGCCGCCGAAAGCGGTGCTGCCCGTCGCCCGAGGCGTCCGCGCCGTCCGCGCGTCAATGCCAATCAGGTCGACAGCGGTGGCGACAGTGCCGAAGGCGGCGAGGTGACTGCGGCCCCGGCCGACAGCGGCAACGCTGAACCGGCCATTGTCGACATCGACAACTGATCGAACGACATTTCAACACATTGAGCGGCGGGGAGAAATCTCCGCCGTTTTTGTTTTGTGCCGCGATGGAATATTATGCGTTGACCGATATCAAGGCGTCTTGAGAGAGCGTGGCCTATGCACCATATCTCGGCTGAACAGGATCCGGCTCGAATGGGCGGGTTCGTCACCGCAATCTGATCCGGTGCCGCAAAGCGGGCCGGTGATGGAAGGAGACAGACATGAACCTTGAGAAATACTCCGAGCGCGTGCGCGGCTTCATCCAGTCCGCGCAGACCATGGCGCTCTCCCGCAACCACCAGCAGTTCACGCCTGAACACATCCTGAAAGTGCTCGTCGACGATGACGAGGGCCTGGCCGCATCGCTGATCGAGCGCGCCGGCGGCAACGTCCGCGACGTCAAGCTTGGCGTCGAGACGGCGCTCGAGGCGATGCCCAAGGTCGAGGGCGGCAATGGGCAGCTCTATCTCGCGCAGCCGCTGGCAAAAGTGTTCTCGACCGCCGAGGAACTGGCCAAGAAGGCGGGCGACAGTTTTGTCACCGTCGAGCGGCTGCTGCAGGCGCTCGCCATGGAGAAATCGGCCAAGACCGCCGACATCCTGGCCAAGGCCGGCGTCACCGCGCAGGCACTCAACCAGGTCATCAACGACGTCCGCAAGGGCCGCACCGCCGATTCAGCGAGTGCGGAACAGGGCTACGACGCGCTGAAGAAATATGCGCGCGACCTGACCGCGGATGGGCGTGCCGGCAAGCTCGATCCGGTGATTGGCCGTGACGACGAGATCCGACGCACCATCCAGGTGCTGTCGCGCCGCACCAAGAACAATCCGGTGCTGATCGGTGAACCGGGCGTCGGCAAGACAGCGATCGCCGAAGGCCTGGCGCTGCGCATCGTCAATGGCGACGTGCCGGAATCGCTGAAGGACAAGCAATTGATGGCGCTCGACATGGGCGCGCTGATTGCCGGCGCCAAATACCGCGGCGAGTTCGAGGAACGGCTGAAGGCCGTGCTCTCCGAAGTCACCTCGGCCAGCGGCAACATCATCCTGTTCATCGACGAGATGCACACGCTGGTCGGTGCCGGAAAGGCGGATGGCGCCATGGATGCGTCGAACTTGTTGAAGCCCGCGCTTGCGCGCGGTGAACTGCACTGTGTCGGCGCCACCACGCTCGACGAGTACCGCAAGCATGTCGAGAAAGATGCAGCCCTTGCCCGGCGCTTCCAGCCGGTGTTCGTCGATGAGCCGACGGTGGAAGACACCGTTTCGATCCTGCGTGGCCTGAAGGAAAAATACGAGCAGCACCACAAGGTGCGTATCTCGGATTCGGCGCTGGTGGCGGCGGCGACGCTGTCCAACCGCTACATCGCCGACCGCTTCCTGCCGGACAAGGCGATCGACCTCGTCGACGAGGCCGCATCGCGACTGCGCATGCAGGTCGATTCCAAGCCCGAAGCACTGGACGAGATCGATCGCCGCATCATGCAGCTCAAGATCGAGCGCGAAGCGCTGAAGGTCGAGACGGACGATGCCTCGAAGGACCGACTCGCCCGCCTGGAAAAGGAACTCGTCGGCCTCGAAGAGGAATCGACCGAGATCACCGCCAAGTGGCAAGCCGAGAAGCAGAAGCTCGGGCTCGCCGCTGACCTCAAGAAGCAGCTAGACGAGGCGCGCAACGACCTTGCCATTGCCCAGCGCAAGGGTGAGTTCCAGCGCGCCGGCGAGCTAGCCTATGGCAAGATCCCGGAACTGGAAAAGAAGCTGAAGCAGGCCGAGGCCCAGGACGGCAAGGTCGGCATGGTCGAAGAGGTGGTCACCCCCGACCACGTCGCCCATATCGTCTCGCGCTGGACCGGCATTCCGGTCGACAAGATGCTGCAGGGCGAGCGCGACAAGCTGCTGCGCATGGAAGACGAGATCGGCAAGCGCGTCGTCGGCCAGGGCGAAGCGGTGCAGTCCGTCTCGAAGGCCGTGCGTCGGGCGCGTGCGGGCCTGCAGGATCCGAACCGGCCGATCGGCTCGTTCATGTTCCTCGGACCGACGGGTGTCGGCAAGACCGAACTGACCAAGGCGCTGGCGAACTTCCTGTTCGACGACGAAAGCGCGATGGTGCGCATCGACATGTCGGAGTTCATGGAGAAGCACTCGGTTGCCCGGCTGATCGGCGCGCCTCCCGGCTATGTCGGCTATGAGGAAGGCGGCGCGCTGACCGAAGCGGTGCGGCGGCGGCCTTATCAGGTCGTGCTGTTCGACGAGATCGAAAAGGCACATCCCGATGTCTTCAACGTGCTGTTGCAGGTGCTCGACGACGGCCGGCTGACCGACGGCCAGGGCCGTACCGTCGACTTCCGCAACACGCTGATCATCATGACCTCGAACCTCGGTGCTGAATATCTCGTCAGTCTCGGCGAGGACCAGGATGTCGATGTGGTTCGCGACGAGGTGATGAATGTCGTCAGGGCATCGTTCCGGCCGGAGTTCCTCAACCGCGTCGACGAGGTGATCCTGTTCCACCGGCTGCGCCGGCAGGATATGGGCCGCATCGTCGAGATCCAGCTCAAGCGGCTGGAGAGCCTGCTTGTCGACCGCAAGATCACGCTGTCGCTGGATCAGGAGGCGATCGACTGGCTGGCAGCCAAGGGTTACGACCCGGCCTATGGCGCGCGGCCGCTGAAACGGGTGATGCAGAAGGAACTGCAGGATCCGCTGGCGGAGAAGGTACTGCTCGGGGACATCCTCGACGGCTCGACCGTCAAGGTGACAGCTGGTTCCGACCGGCTGAACTTCCGCTCGAAGCCGACGATCGTCGCGGCGGAAGCGGCAGCCTGATCAAACGCCGCGCGTCCATTCTGGATGCGCGGCGTCTTGGGTCTTTGACATATGCATGTCATTCTCCCAAAACTGGCGCCACTTTTGGGCGGAATACACCAAAAAACCTGAGAGCACTGATGACGCTGGACGACTATAACGACTTCTGCGCTTCATTGCCGTCGACGACCCATGTCGTCCAGTGGGGCGGTGCCCATGTCTGGAAGGTCGGAGCCAAGGTCTTTGCGATCGGCGGCTGGGGCCAGGGTGGCAACTCTTCGTAACCTTCAAATGCTCCGATATCGCCTACGATGTGCTCAAGGAGCAGCCGGGTCTGCGGCCCGCGCCCTATCTTGCCTCGCGCGGCATGACATGGATCCAGCGTCAGACAAGCCAGAGCATGGATGATAGTGCGCTGAAGGACTATCTGCGCGAGAGCCATCGTCTTGTCGCCCTGAAGCTGACCAAGCAGGCGCGCAAGGAATTGGGTCTTGCCGCAAGCTAGATAATATTCGCCGATGCGCCGGAAACCGCCATCTTCATGCCCGGTTCATATTGGAACCATATGGTGATTGACTGGTTTGCTGGCGAAGGGGTTCGCCTTACAGGGACACTGCCGGGCGGCGGCAATTACGGACCGGAGAGCTTCGCCACCATGCTGCGCACGATCTTCACCCTCTTGGCACTTGCCGGCGGGTTCTTGTCTGCCAATGCCGTCGCTGCCCCGACGCAGGACAGCGCACCACCGATTGTCCGGGCCATCAACGACGGTGCCATCCTGCTCGCACAGGACGGCAATCTGGACATCTACTACGACGCCAGGGGCAACCGCGTCATCGTTGACGCCGAAACCGGCAAGGTCATCGCCATTCAGCCGCCGAAGTCGCGACTCGATCGCCGCGCGCTGCGTCGCGAGACACGGTTGCGCGAACTGGGCCGCGTCCCCGATGACAATGATCGCTACTATCTCGACAATCCGGAAGATATGGCGCGGTTCCGCCGCAAGCAACTGGAAGAGGAAGGCCGGGTCATCCCGCCGCCGGCCGACGAATACGATCCTAACGGTGACAATTCCGTGGAAGTCTATCCGCCGCCACCGCAGGACGATGGCAGCTACGACAACAATTTTCCCGATGCACCCCAGCCGGCAGAGCCGCAAATCATAACGCGTCAGCCGCTGGACGAGGCCTCGATAGACCCTGGTCAGCCTGCGGCACCGACCGAACAGACCATGCCCGAGGATCAGGCGGCACTGCCGCCGAAGATCGGCGGCAAGACCATCGAGCCGTCGCTTTCGCTGGGAGCGCGCGAGGACGTCGCAGCGCTGCAGGTGCTGCTCGACCGGGGTGGCGCTTCGCCTGGCGTCATCGACGGGCGATTCGGTTCGAATGTCGACAAGGCACTCGCCGCCTACAACCAGATCACCGGAAGCAATCTGCGATCGACCGATGCTGTCGGCATCCAGTCAGCACTGGCGCAATCCGGCGGCGACGCTTTCGCCAACTACACGATCACGCCGGAGGATGCGGCCGGCCCGTATGTCGCCTCGATCCCGGAAGACTACAGCCAAAAGGCGCAGCTCGATCGCATGGGCTATACGTCTGTGACCGAAGCGCTGGCGGAGCGCTTCCACATGGACGAGAATTATCTCAAGGCGCTCAACCCGGACGTCAACTTCAATCGCCCCGGCACGATCATCAAAGTCGCCAATTTCGGCAGGCTGGTCTCGACGCCGGTGGCCCGCATCGTCGCCGACAAGGACAAGAAAGAGGTTTTCGCCTATGATGCCGGCGGCAAGCTGGTGGCAGCCTATCCCGCCACCATTGGCTCGTCGGATACGCCGTCACCGTCCGGGACGCATGCGGTATCGCGCGTCGCGCTCGATCCGAACTACACCTACAACCCCAGCATCAATTTCAAGCAGGGTCAAAACAACAAGATCCTGACCATTCCGCCAGGCCCGAACGGTCCCGTCGGCTCGGTTTGGATCGCGCTGGACAAGCCGACCTACGGCATTCATGGCACACCCGACCCCTCGAAGATCGGCAAGACTGAAAGCCATGGCTGCGTGCGCCTGACCAACTGGGATGCGCGTGAGCTGGCCAAACTGGTTTCGCCGGGTGTGACGGTTGAGTTTGTCGGCGGGCCTTCAGCCGATGATTTCGCGCAGCAGTGAACTCCGAAGTGCGGCGGCATAGATCAGCTGCACGACCAGGATGAAGCCGATGCCGAGCAAGGCATTGACGAATGACAATGCGGCGCCGATCGCCCACAGTATTTGCGCCTTGATGATGCGCAGATAGACCGTGCGTTTCGTTTCCGCGTCGACACCCTCTGCCAGGAAGCCGTTCTTCTCCGCATAGCACCAGCTCGCGAACAGGGTGACGCCGAGCATCAGCAGATTGAGCCAGTAGACCAGCACGGCGATTCTGAACTCGAGGAAGTCAGCCAGAAGGTCGGTCGAGAACGGCAGCAGGGCGATGAAGGCGAGAAAGCAGAGGTTCAACGTCGCAAGCCGTCGGTCGGATCTGGCGATCAGGCCATGCTGTGCCTGCTGGCCGAACCAGAAGATGGTCAGCGTCAGGAAACTCAAGGCGTAAGTCAGGAAGCGTGGCGCCAGTGCTACGATCGCGGCAAGCAGTTCGCCTTCTGAATGGATCGCCTCGCGTGCCGGCACCCTGATTTCGAGGACAATCAAGGTGAGCGCGATCGCGAACACCCCGTCAGTGATGCCGACGATGCGGCCACGTCCCTCCGCCGATGCTTCAAGTGGCCGCTTCATCGATTTCTCCCCGTTGCAATTTGCAGGAAACCTAACATGGCTGCCGCCGTTTGCGTCAGAGCAGGCGCAATCCCGGCAATGTGGCTGGTTTCAACGACAGCAAGCCGCTGGCCGGTTGTTGCCATTACACCCGAAGTCTAAGCAAGGTTCCATGCATTCACCAAGTGCCGCCGCCGCCGTCCCCCTGACCAGTCCGGTCACGAATGGAACCTTCTGCCCGCAAGCGCAGCGGCGATTTGTGCTGATCGCGGCAATCCTGGCCTCGGCACTCGGCTTCATCGACGGTTCGATCCTTGCCATCGCCATGCCGGCGATCCGCGTCAACCTCGGCGCCAGCCTGGCGCAAGCGCAGTGGATTTCCAACGCCTATGCGTTGACGCTGTCGGCGCTGATCCTTGCCGGGGGTGCCGCCGGTGACCGATTCGGGCTGCGCCGCGCCTTCGTGGCAGGCATTGCGCTGTTCATTGCCGCTTCGCTTGCCTGTGCGCTGGCGCCGAATGCAATTGTGCTGATCGCATTTCGCGCCGTGCAGGGCATTGGTGCTGCGATCATGGTGCCGGGCAGTCTCGCCATCATTGCCAAGGCCTACCCAAAAAAGGAACGCGGCCGCGCCATCGGTGTCTGGGCAGCGGCCTCGGCACTGACCACGGCACTTGGCCCGGTTTTCGGCGGCTTCGTGCTGTCGGCTTTCGGCGACGGCATCTGGCGGGCGATCTTCGCAGTCAACCTGCCGCTCGGCTTGATCTCGATCTATCTTCTGCTGGCCAAGGTTCCAGCCGATACGCCGACGGAGAAACGCAGCCTGGACCTCGCCGGCGCCGCGCTCGCGACATTGGCGTTCGGCGCGCTCGCCTATGGGCTGACCTCGATGAGCGCCAGCGACGAGAGCCACATGTCGGGGCCGAGCATTGCCGCTGGCGCCGGACTGCTTGTCGTTTTCATCTTTTTTGAACTTCGACAGCGCGAGCCGATGATCGATCTGTCGCTGTTTCGCGTCGGCGCCTTCGCCGGCGCCAATGTGGCGACGTTTTTCCTCTATTTCGCGCTGTCGGCCAATCTTTTCTATCTGCCGATGTTGCTGATAGCCGGCTGGGGGCTGAGTACGGCCGAGGTCGGCTTCATTTTCTTGCCGCTGTCGGCATTGATCGCACTCCTGTCGGGACCGGTCGGCCAGCTGTCGGACCGGATCGGCCCGCGTTTTCCGATCGCCTGCGGCAGCCTTGTCGTGGCTTTCGCCTTCGCCGGACTTGCCTTGCTCGCCCATGCCGGCATTCACAATTTCTGGACGGGGACATTTCCGCTGATGGCGCTGATGGGGCTCGGCATGGCGCTGGTCGTATCGCCATTGTCGACCGCGATCATGACGGCGGTTGAAGACAAGGATACGGGTGCGGCCTCCGGCATCAACAATGCCGTCTCGCGCATCGGCGGTCTGATCGCGGTGGCGGCGATGGGCTCGCTTGCCGCTTGGGCCTACGCGCACGCG
This sequence comes from Mesorhizobium sp. M0830, assembly GCF_040319965.1. NCBI lineage: Bacteria > Pseudomonadati > Pseudomonadota > Alphaproteobacteria > Hyphomicrobiales > Phyllobacteriaceae > Mesorhizobium > Mesorhizobium sp. M0830. Next base: position 40,353 of record NZ_JAMYOR010000038.1, read on the forward strand.
CTGGATGGCAATGCAACGCCCGGCGTGCCTGGCTTTGGCGAGCCGGCGACGGTTGGCCTTGCGCCCGCCGTCGATGCGGCAAGGCTCGCCGCGAGCGACGCCGCGTTTGCCGCCGTCTCTGCGGTGACGGCGCTGCTTTGCCTGCTTTCGACTGTCATTGCCTGGACGACCATTTCCGGGCAACCGCTGCCATGGCCGCGGGGTTCAGAAAATCCGCAAGGCTGAGAAATTCAGCAAGGTTGGACCGACGGATCAACCGTCGATCTTGGCACTCGCAACCTTCAGCGAATCACTGTCTTCCTGCTTCAGCAGATCGTCGATGCGCTCGCGCTCGCGCTTGAAGGCGACGAGGTCGTCGCCCTTCAGCACCTTGCCTACCGGCAGCCGGACGCGCATCGAATCAACTTTGGTGCCGTTGACGATCAGCTCGTAGTGGAGGTGCGGACCGGTGGAGAGACCGGTCTGGCCGAGATAACCAATGATCTGGCCCTGGCGCACGCGCACGCCGGGTTCGATGCCTTTGGCAAAGGCGCTCTGGTGATTGTATGACGTCTCGTAGCCATTGGCATGGCGCAGGATGATCTGCTTGCCATAGCCGCCGGCCCAGCCCGCCTTCTCGACGACACCATTGCCAGCGGCGATGATCGGCGATCCGATGGGAGCGGCCCAATCGGTGCCGGTGTGCATGCGGACATAGCCGAGGATCGGATGTTTGCGGGCACCAAACCCGGAGGTAAATCTGCCGTTGGGCAGCGGGTTGCGCAGCAGGAACTGCTCGGCGCTCGAGCCGTTCTCGTCGAAATAGTCGGTGCTGCCGTCCTGCATCTGGAAACGGTAGAAGTTGCGCGTCTGGCCGCCGAACGTCGCCGAGACGTAGAGAAGCTCGGAGCTGTCCGAGGTCTGGTCGTCGCCATCGGGCTGCGAAAACAGCACTTCGATGCGGTCGGCGGGGTTGAGCCTGGACTGAAAGTCGACGCCAGACGCCAGCAGCTTGATCAGCTGCTTGGTCATCGCCTTGGACATGCCGTAGGAATAGGCGGTGCGGTAGATGCCGTCATAAATGTTGGGCAAGTTGCCGCGCACCACCACCGGAGCCGACGAATCATCGAAGGCCGTCAGCAATTCGGGATTAGGATCCGGTTCCTGCGCCGGCACATACTGGCCGCGATCGTCGAGCGCGATGGTGACGATGTGCTGTGTCCTGTCGTAGACGCTGGTGCGCACGACCCTGGCGGCATCGCCGCGAACCTCAAGCCCGACACGCAGCACGGTTCCGGCCTTGAGCGCTGTCGCGTTCAACAGCTTGGTGATGGCTTCGGCCATGCCGGTGGCGTCTTCACCCGTGTAGCCCGAATCAGCAAAAGCCTCAGTGACGTCGAGATCCTTGGTGAAGGGGATGATCTCCTCGGCGAAAGCCGGCGCCTGGTCGTCGGCGGCGGCGCGCGGCGCAACCGAGACGTTCTCCGGCACGATCTTGACGTCGTAGGAGCCTGCCATGCTCTCGGCAAAGGCTTCGCCGAACCGCTGCGGGTCGACATAGTGAAGTGAAGCGACCTGCACGGCGCCGTCGCTGAGGTCGGTGCCGGCTTCGCGCACGACCTTCTCCACTTCGTCGGCGGACAGGTCGCTCTTTTCGTCGAAGGAAGCCGTCTCGATCGGGAAATCGACGGTCTTCAGGCTCATCTCGCTCTCGACCTTGGCGCCGTAGATCTGGCCGGAAGCGGCCGAGGCTGTCGCAGGCTGAGCACTGTCGTCGCTGTCGTCGCCGAACACCTGCATCGGATCGAAGGGCGGGTAGGCGCGGCTGGTGGTGTGGCCCGCGCCAAGCGCCATCTTGATCTGCACGAAAGGCATGGTGTGGATGACGTCGCGGTCGCCGACCTTGGTCACCATCGACACTTCCATGCGGCGACGGTCCTTGGCCTTGGCGATCTGACGCGGCGCCACCAGCCTTGTGGTCTTGGCGACTTCGCCGGAATCGCCGTTACCGGCAAGATTGATCAACTCGGCGATCTCGGGCGGGGTGGCCAGCTGCTGGCGGCCGTCAAGGGCGGCGAACAGCGCGACGCCCATCAGTACGCTCGAGGTCACGCCGGTGAGGAAGGTTCCTGAAAGCCAGCGCGCAGAAACCTCGCGCCGGTCGGGCGG
>NZ_JAMYOR010000038.1:47500-50000 GCF_040319965.1 Mesorhizobium sp. M0830
CGACGTATAGGGTCTGACGCCTGCCCGGTGCTGGAAGGTTAAGAGGAGGGGTGCAAGCTCTGAATCGAAGCCCCAGTAAACGGCGGCCGTAACTATAACGGTCCTAAGGTAGCGAAATTCCTTGTCGGGTAAGTTCCGACCTGCACGAATGGCGTAACGACTTCCCCGCTGTCTCCAGCATAGACTCAGTGAAATTGAATTCCCCGTGAAGATGCGGGGTTCCTGCGGTTAGACGGAAAGACCCCGTGCACCTTTACTATAGCTTTACATTGGCATTCGTAGTGGCATGTGTAGGATAGGTGGTAGGCTTTGAAGCCTGGGCGCCAGCTCAGGTGGAGCCACCCTTGAAATACCACCCTTATTACTATGGATGTCTAACCGCGGCCCGTTATCCGGGTCCGGGACAATGTATGGTGGGTAGTTTGACTGGGGCGGTCGCCTCCTAAAGAGTAACGGAGGCGCGCGATGGTGGGCTCAGAACGGTCGGAAATCGTTCGCTGAGTGCAATGGCATAAGCCTGCCTGACTGCGAGACTGACAAGTCGAGCAGAGACGAAAGTCGGTCATAGTGATCCGGTGGTCCCGCGTGGAAGGGCCATCGCTCAACGGATAAAAGGTACGCCGGGGATAACAGGCTGATGACCCCCAAGAGTCCATATCGACGGGGTTGTTTGGCACCTCGATGTCGACTCATCGCATCCTGGGGCTGGAGCAGGTCCCAAGGGTATGGCTGTTCGCCATTTAAAGCGGTACGTGAGTTGGGTTCAGAACGTCGTGAGACAGTTCGGTCCCTATCTGCCGTGGGTGTAGGAATATTGAAAGGATCTGTCCCTAGTACGAGAGGACCGGGATGGACGGATCTCTGGTGGACCTGTTGTGGCGCCAGCCGCATAGCAGGGTAGCTATATCCGGACGGGATAACCGCTGAAGGCATCTAAGCGGGAAACCCACCTTAAAACGAGTATTCCCTGAGAACCGTGGAAGACGACCACGTTGATAGGCCGGGTGTGGAAGAGCGGCAACGCTTGAAGCTTACCGGTACTAATAGTTCGATCGGCTTGATCGTTCTCATTCCTTATGCCCATCTGACAAAGTCAGATGGTCTGTTCTCACTCACGCTCGTTCCGCCCTGCGGGCGGCGCTACGTGGGTGCGGCGCATCAGCGCCGACGGTCGGTCGACCTTGCGAAGCTTCGCTTCGAAAGGCGTCAGGACCAGAAGAACTGTAAAGGCACAAAAAAGACCAGCGAACAGCTCAGAGAAAGCAGCAAATAGGATCCCTATTCGCTACTCACTATTGGCTATTCGCTAGAAACAGCTTCTCGAACAACGTGCGTTTTGCCGACCTGGTGGTTATGGCGGAGCGGCTGCACCCGATCCCATTCCGAACTCGGCCGTGAAACGCTCCAGCGCTGATGGTACTTCGTCTCAAGACGCGGGAGAGTAGGTCGCTGCCAGGTCTGCTAAACGCACGTTGAATCTTCTCTTTATGATAAGGCCCGCCAACGGGAACCCGGGCCGCGAAAGCGGCCCTTTCATTTGGTGAGCCAAATACCTATCTGTAGGCCATCCTGTTCGTAGGCCTGCGCATACTTCCAAACCTCGACGCGGGGTGGAGCAGCCCGGTAGCTCGTCAGGCTCATAACCTGAAGGTCACAGGTTCAAATCCTGTCCCCGCAACCAAATCCAAAGCAGCCCGCCAGGCAAAATGCCGGCGGGCTGTTTGCGTTCGGGGGTTGACGCCGGCCGTCGATCCACTCGGCTCAACCGCACGCAAGGCCCGTCAAGCTCCAAGCCGGCGGGCTTCTTGCCTCTCATGCCTGACCAGGTCCAAGGATTGAAGCGCAGAAGGCCGGTATAGCGCGGCAAAAGATGAGATCCTATTTCCGGGCTTGCTGCCTGGCGCGTCGGCGATGCCGATGCTGACAAGGCAGCCTCGCTCTGCGGGCCATAGGCTGAAGGCACCGGCTCAAAGACCAGCCCTGAAACCAAATACGAAACAAATTTTAGCCGGTTGAATTTTGCACCCCTCTCGCGCGCGGCTGCCACAAAAGAATCACACCCGGCATCAGCTTGCGCGTCGATCCTCGATCGCGGGGCCCTCGTGGCCGAGGCAGCATTTCGGTCATGCCGAATCAAGCGACAGAGCGATTCTATTGCCGGCGAATCGCGGCAAGGTGAAATCGGATTCTATTGCTACCTCCATGCGCCCCCATATCCCCTGCAGGAGGTTGCTAATGCCAAATTACGCTTTGAATGACCACTATGAGAGCTTCATCAGGAAGCAGCTCGAATCAGGCCGCTACAACAATGCCAGCGAGGTTGTCCGCGCGGGCCTGCGCATGCTTGAGGATTTCGAGGCGGAGCGGGAGAGGTGGCTGCGCGAAGACGTACCGGCGCGGCTGGCCGAGCTTCAGCGAGATCCAGCGAAGGCATCCCTGCCGAAACGGTCTTCTCCTGGCTGGAGACACGACATCGCGCGAAGCAGGCGAAAGCCAGGTA
>NZ_JAMYOR010000038.1:55000-59453 GCF_040319965.1 Mesorhizobium sp. M0830
TATCAAAAACACAGGGCTCTGCGAAGTCGCAAGACGACGTATAGGGTCTGACGCCTGCCCGGTGCTGGAAGGTTAAGAGGAGGGGTGCAAGCTCTGAATCGAAGCCCCAGTAAACGGCGGCCGTAACTATAACGGTCCTAAGGTAGCGAAATTCCTTGTCGGGTAAGTTCCGACCTGCACGAATGGCGTAACGACTTCCCCGCTGTCTCCAGCATAGACTCAGTGAAATTGAATTCCCCGTGAAGATGCGGGGTTCCTGCGGTTAGACGGAAAGACCCCGTGCACCTTTACTATAGCTTTACATTGGCATTCGTAGTGGCATGTGTAGGATAGGTGGTAGGCTTTGAAGCCTGGGCGCCAGCTCAGGTGGAGCCACCCTTGAAATACCACCCTTATTACTATGGATGTCTAACCGCGGCCCGTTATCCGGGTCCGGGACAATGTATGGTGGGTAGTTTGACTGGGGCGGTCGCCTCCTAAAGAGTAACGGAGGCGCGCGATGGTGGGCTCAGAACGGTCGGAAATCGTTCGCTGAGTGCAATGGCATAAGCCTGCCTGACTGCGAGACTGACAAGTCGAGCAGAGACGAAAGTCGGTCATAGTGATCCGGTGGTCCCGCGTGGAAGGGCCATCGCTCAACGGATAAAAGGTACGCCGGGGATAACAGGCTGATGACCCCCAAGAGTCCATATCGACGGGGTTGTTTGGCACCTCGATGTCGACTCATCGCATCCTGGGGCTGGAGCAGGTCCCAAGGGTATGGCTGTTCGCCATTTAAAGCGGTACGTGAGTTGGGTTCAGAACGTCGTGAGACAGTTCGGTCCCTATCTGCCGTGGGTGTAGGAATATTGAAAGGATCTGTCCCTAGTACGAGAGGACCGGGATGGACGGATCTCTGGTGGACCTGTTGTGGCGCCAGCCGCATAGCAGGGTAGCTATATCCGGACGGGATAACCGCTGAAGGCATCTAAGCGGGAAACCCACCTTAAAACGAGTATTCCCTGAGAACCGTGGAAGACGACCACGTTGATAGGCCGGGTGTGGAAGAGCGGCAACGCTTGAAGCTTACCGGTACTAATAGTTCGATCGGCTTGATCGTTCTCATTCCTTATGCCCATCTGACAAAGTCAGATGGTCTGTTCTCACTCACGCTCGTTCCGCCCTGCGGGCGGCGCTACGTGGGTGCGGCGCATCAGCGCCGACGGTCGGTCGACCTTGCGAAGCTTCGCTTCGAAAGGCGTCAGGACCAGAAGAACTGTAAAGGCACAAAAAAGACCAGCGAACAGCTCAGAGAAAGCAGCAAATAGGATCCCTATTCGCTACTCACTATTGGCTATTCGCTAGAAACAGCTTCTCGAACAACGTGCGTTTTGCCGACCTGGTGGTTATGGCGGAGCGGCTGCACCCGATCCCATTCCGAACTCGGCCGTGAAACGCTCCAGCGCTGATGGTACTTCGTCTCAAGACGCGGGAGAGTAGGTCGCTGCCAGGTCTGCTAAACGCACGTTGAATCTTCTCTTTATGATAAGGCCCGCCAACGGGAACCCGGGCCGCGAAAGCGGCCCTTTCATTTGGTGAGCCAAATACCTATCTGTAGGCCATCCTGTTCGTAGGCCTGCGCATACTTCCAAACCTCGACGCGGGGTGGAGCAGCCCGGTAGCTCGTCAGGCTCATAACCTGAAGGTCACAGGTTCAAATCCTGTCCCCGCAACCACACTTCAAACGCAAACGGCCCGCTCAACGCGGGCCGTTCGCATTTTGAAGCCGTGCAAGGCCAGGCACCTCGACATCAAAGCCCGTTGACGTGCTCCCCTGAATATCCTGCAGGAGGCCCGCTAGCTCTCATGTTCCCTGTCAAGGCTGAAGGCGAGAGGGAACAACGTAAGCGCTGTTGTGGGACCACCTTTCGGGAGTGGTCGCGATCTGTGAGGTTGCCGATCCTGTATTGGGATCGGAGATCGGCTTGTGTCTGGACTTGACCTTACGCTTGACCCGGATCGGCAGCCTCGGCGTTTCGAGGTGATCAACGGTGCCGGCGGTCGGCGTCATTGGTCGGTGGATGACAAGGCGCGGATCATCGCGGAGACGCTGGAGCCGAACGCAGTCGTTTCCGAGGTCGCCCGCCGGTATGGCCTCAGGCCGCAGCAGGTCTTCGCCTGGCGCCGCGAAGCGCGCAAACAGGCCGCTTCGGTGCAGCAAGATTCTCCTGCCTTCGTGCCGGCGGTTGTGGCGGCGGCGGGGCCTGTAGCCAGCCGTTCACCGAAGCAGCAGAAACGGCAAGCCGCTCGAGACGCCGGAGTGATCGAGCTTGAGATCGACGGCATTGTGATGCGGGTCGGCCGGGGCGCCGATTCCAAGACGGTGGCCGCAGTGATCCGCGCGCTGAAGGCGACGTCGTGATCGGGCCGACGGGTGCGGTCAAGGTCATGGTGGCGACGAAGCCGGTCGACTTCCGCAAGGGCGCGGAGGGGCTGGCGGCGCTGGTGCGAGAGACGATGGGGGCCGATCCGTTCAGCGGGGCCGTCTACGTCTTCCGGGCGAAGCGGACTGACCGGATCAAGCTGATCTTCTGGGATGGCACCGGGGTCTGCCTCTATGCCAAGCGTTTGGAGGATGGGGAGTTCCGCTGGCCGAAAGTGCATGACGGCATGATGCGGCTGACGGCCGCGCAGCTCTCGGCGCTACTCGAAGGTCTCGACTGGCGGCGTGTCCACGAGGCGCGCCGGACCCGCGTTCCAGCCCAGGCCGGCTGACCCGCGACGAAGTGAATCAGCCCGGATTCCGCTGTCGCGGCCTGTCGGCGAATATGGTCTGATCCGGTCATGGCGATGACGGCTGACCAGCTTCCCGACGATCCGGACGCGCTGAAGGCGATGGTCCTGGCGCGCGACGTCGAGAACGCCCGGCTGATCCAGATCATCAAGGAATTACAACGCCACCGCTTCGGCCGTCGTGCTGAGACGCTCCCCGAGGATCAGTTGCTGCTGGGGCTCGAAGAGGCCGAACAGATCGAGGCCGCGGGTGACGAAGAGCAGGAGCAATCTGCTCCCGCCGAGCGCCAAGCAAAGGCCGCCAAGCGCCGGGCGAACCGCGGCGCGCTGCCACCCCATCTGCCGCGCACGGAGATGGTCGTCGACATTGAGGACCATGCCTGTCCGTGCTGCCGCAATGGCCTGCATCGCATCGGCGAGGATGTGAGCGAGCGGCTCGACATCGTGCCGGCGCAGCTGCGTGTGATCGTCGTGCGGCGACCAAAATATGCCTGCCGCGCCTGCGACGACGTGGTGGTTCAGGCTCCCGCGCCGGCCCGGCTGATCGAGGGTGGTCTCCCGACCGAAGCGACGGTCGCCCAGGTGCTGGTCTCCAAATATGCCGATCATCTGCCGCTCTATCGTCAGGCCCAGATCTATGCCCGGCAGGGCATCAATCTCGATCGCTCCACGCTCGCCGACTGGGTCGGCCGCGCCGCCTGGCATCTGCGTCCAGTGCATGAGCGGCTGCTTGGCAAGCTGAAGGCTTCGCCGAAGCTCTTCGCCGACGAAACCACGGCGCCGGTGCTCGATCCCGGCCGCGGCAAGACGAAGACCGGCCAGCTCTGGGCCTATGCCCGCGATGACCGACCATGGCATGGCGGCGACCCGCCGGGCGTCGCCTATGTCTATGCGCCCGACCGGAGGCCGAGCGTCCGATCGCTCATCTCGCAGGCTTCACTGGAATCCTGCAGGTCGATGGCTATGGCGGCTATCGTGTGCTGGCCGACAAGAGCGACGTCACGCTCGCCTTCTGCTGGGCGCACGTTCGCCGGCGGTTCTATGAATTGGCCGCCGCTGGCCCCGCACCGATTGCCAGCGAGGCGCTGAGACGGATCGCCGAGCTCTACAGAATAGAGGACGATATCCGCGGCCGATCGGCCGATGAACGCCGTGCGATGCGTCAGGAAAATAGCCGTGCCATTGTCGCCGATCTTGAACCCTGGCTGCGCGAGAAGCTCGGCCTGATCAGCCAGAAGACAAAGCTCGCCGAGGCGATCCGCTACACGCTCTCGCGCTGGCAAGGCCTGACACGCTTCCTTGACGACGGCCGCATCGAGATCGACAGCAACGTGGTCGAGCGCTCCATCCGTCCGATTGCGCTCAACCGCAAGAACGCGCTCTTCGCGGGCTCGGACGGCGGTGCCGAACACTGGGCAGTCATCGCATCGCTCATCGAAACCTGCAAACTCAACGGTGTCGAGCCGCTCGGCTATCTCGCCAACGTCCTCACCAGGATCGTCAACAGCCATCCGAACAGCCAGATCGACGACCTGCTGCCCTGGGCCTACATCCGGGCGCCTGAGCTCAAGGCCGTGGCCTGAGAACAGCGCTTACGGAACAACTGCTTGGCGCGAGTGTGCAAAGCAGTCGGATTGGCTGGAACTGCACAGGGTCGGGGGTGGAGCTCAGAGACGACGGT
>NZ_JAMYOR010000039.1:0-58587 GCF_040319965.1 Mesorhizobium sp. M0830
AAGACGGACAAACCCCGTTTTACGGGGCATGCACATGCGGCATTTCGATTCACTCAAAACTTTCCCCGGACAGCCCTGCGCAAGGAGGGAGATTGGCAGTTTCAGCGTCTGCCTGCTTTTTTCAACGTTGAAGATTGGCGGAGGCGTCGATGACATTCGATCTCCCCGCTTGCGGGGGAGATGGCCGGCAGGCCAGAGGGGGTGCTGTCCCGCCGACATTGGCGGCTACAGCGCCTTCGCAATCCTTGCCGCAAGCCGCGCATTGTTCTCCACCAGCGCGATGTTGGTCTTCAGGCTCCGGCCGCCGGTCAGTTCGAGGATTTTCGACAGCAGGAACGGCGTCACCGCCTTGCCGGTGACGTTGAGCGCCTCGGCGGCCTTCTGCGCGGCTTCGATGTAGCCGGCCATCTCTTCGGCCGGAATTTCGTGGTTCTCGGGCACCGGATTGGCGATCAGCATGCCGCCGGCGAGCCCCAGCGAAGCCCGAGTCTGGTAGAAATGCGCGATCTCTTCCGGTTTGTGTAGGGTCAGCGGCGCGCGGAACGGCGAATGCCGCGACCAGAAGGCCGGCATCGTCTCGCAGCCATGGCCGATCACCGGCACGCCGCGCGTTTCCAGCACTTCCAGCGTCTTTTCGATGTCGAGGATGGCCTTGGCGCCGGCCGACACGACGATGACCGGCGTGCGCGCCAGTTCGTCGAGGTCGGCAGAAATGTCAAAGCTCTTTTCGGCACCCTTGTGCACACCGCCGATGCCGCCGGTGGCGAACACTTTTATGCCGACCATATGCGCCGCGATCATGGTGGCGGCGACCGTGGTGCCGCCGGTGCGCCCTTGCGCCACCGCAAAACCGAGGTCGGCGCGCGACAGCTTCATGGCGTCGCCGGTCATGGCGAGGGACTCACGCTCGCCGTCCGACAGCCCGATCTTGATTCGGCCGCCGACCACGGCGATCGTCGCCGGCACGGCGCCGCCATCGATGATGATCTTTTCGACATCGGCCGCCATGGCGCCATTGTCGGGGTAGGGCATGCCATGGGTGATGATGGTGCTTTCCAGCGCCACCACCGGCCGGCTGGCGGCCAGGGCTTGCGCCACCGGCGCGTGGATATCGATGAAGGGGCGGGCGGTTTCTGGGGTCATCTGGATCTCCAACCCGGAATGAAGCGCATCCACAAGGGGCCTGCGAAAAGATTCCGGCACTGTGAATTTGCCGGTCTCATGCCACTTCCTGCGCGTCCGGCACAAGAGCCAAGGCCTCCGCGAAGGTCGCCGCGGTGAAATCCGGCACGGCGTCGGCGCTTTCAATGGCAAGCGTCGCCGCGGCAATGCCCTCGCGCAGGGCCACCCGTAGCGGCAGGCCGTGCAGCAAGGCAGCGACCGTTGCGCCGGCCAGCGCATCGCCGGCGCCGGTGACGTCAGCCACCCTTCTTGGCGGCGGCGGCAGGATCGAGAAGACGCCGGCTTCATCGAAGCCCAGCATGGCACTGCCGCCCGCCGTCACCACGCCGCTCTTGAGCCCTGCGCGTCTCAGCCCGGCGACGATGTCTTGCGGGGAAGCCGCCGCGTCCAGGTCCGCCAGTGCGATCGCTTCGCGCCGGTTCATGAAGACGACGGTCAGATTGCCAAGCACCGGCTTCAAACGCACGATCTTGGCCGGCGAAATGGCAATGGCGAAGACGGGTTTGCCGGCGGCAAGCGAAACCAGCCGCTCCAGTGCCGCCGTCGGCAGGTTGGCATCGCAGAAGATGGCATCGGCCGCCGCGACCACCTCGCGGACCCTGGAGCGCCTGATCTGCTTGGGAAAGGCCAGGTCATAGAGCGCCATGTCGGCAAAGCCGACGATCAATTCGCCCTCGCTGTCGATCAGCGCCGTATAGCTCGGCGTGGTGCGGTCGAGGAACACCGCGGACAGGTCGGCAATGCCTGCCGCGGCGATGGCCCGTGAAACGGTATCGGCAGCGGCATCGCCGCCGCGCACGGACAGCAACGACGCGGAGACGCCACGGCGAACCGCGCTGCGCAGCGCGTTGAAAACGCCGCCGCCGACATCCTCGTGCATAGTGCCCGGGTTGGAGGCGGCGGGCACATACGGGCCCGACACTTGGCCGCGCCGGTCGATATGGGCGCCACCTACGGCCAGTATTCTCGCGGATTTCAGCATGCAGGCGATATGACCTTTGTTATTCCAGTCGCACAAGCGCTAGGCTGCGTGACGGAGCTTCGCGCGCGAAGGTAGCGATTCGGCGGATCGAAACAATCGAGCCGCCTGGCCCAATGCGTTAGACATCGTGAAGCCAAATCGTGAGACAAAAAAAGAACAGATCTGGATATTTATTGTTTTTCAGATATTTGACCCCTCTTGCCAAACGAGAACAAAAAAGGTACAAATTGGGGCAGGGATTACGGATTGTCCGGCCTTCATTGACGACCAAGGGGTGATGTATCATGGCTCAGAATTCTTTGCGGCTGGTAGAGGACAAAGCGGTGGACAAATCAAAGGCTCTGGATGCGGCGCTGTCGCAAATCGAGCGGGCTTTCGGCAAGGGCTCGATCATGCGGCTCGGCGCGAACGAGCAGGTCGTCGAGATCGAAACGGTGCCGACCGGCTCGCTTGGCCTCGACATCGCGCTTGGCGTCGGTGGCCTGCCGCGCGGCCGCATCGTCGAGATCTACGGGCCGGAAAGCTCGGGCAAGACGACGCTGGCCCTGCACACGGTGGCCGAAGCCCAGAAGAAGGGCGGCATCTGCGCCTTCGTCGATGCCGAACACGCGCTCGATCCGGTCTATGCCCGCAAGCTTGGCGTCGATCTGGAAAACCTCCTGATCTCGCAGCCCGATACCGGTGAGCAGGCGCTGGAAATCTGCGACACGCTGGTGCGCTCCGGCGCCATCGACGTGCTGGTGGTCGATTCGGTCGCTGCGCTGACGCCACGCGCCGAAATCGAAGGCGAGATGGGCGATTCGCTGCCCGGCCTGCAAGCTCGCCTGATGAGCCAGGCGCTGCGCAAGCTGACCGCCTCGATCTCGCGTTCCAACACCATGGTCATCTTCATCAACCAGATCCGCATGAAGATTGGCGTCATGTTCGGTTCGCCCGAAACCACCACAGGCGGCAACGCGCTGAAATTCTACGCCTCGGTGCGCCTCGACATCCGCCGCATCGGCTCGGTCAAGGACCGCGACGAGGTCGTCGGCAACCAGACCCGCGTCAAGGTGGTCAAGAACAAGCTGGCGCCGCCCTTCAAGGTGGTCGAGTTCGACATCATGTATGGTGAAGGCGTGTCCAAGACCGGCGAACTGGTCGATCTCGGCGTCAAAGCCGGCGTGGTCGAGAAGTCGGGCGCCTGGTTCTCCTACAATTCGCAGCGTCTCGGCCAGGGCCGCGAAAACGCCAAGCTGTTCCTGCGCGACAACCCCGACACCGCGCGCGAGATCGAACTCGCGCTCAGGCAAAATGCCGGGCTGATCGCCGAGAAATTCCTTGAGAATGGCGGCTCCGAAGGTAGCGACGACGGTTTCGAGGAGGAATCCGGCGCGATGTGAGAGCCTCGCGCGATGGCCGGAGTTCGGCCATAATCTCGCTCTATTATCTCAGGCTTATGTAATCGAGTTCCGTGTTAATTGCGTTTCGAACCGCCGGCCTAGCGCCGGCGGTTTTTTGCGTCTTGGCAGGGAAACGGGGCCTGGCTCGGACAGCCGGCAAAGGTCGTGGAATGGACCAATTCCGTGTTTCTGGACAGGGTGAAGCGCGGCGGCTAAAAGGCCAACTCTATCTCTGGAAACGCAGAGCCCATTTCCGCCGGTTTGCCGGCGGCTCTCTCGAAAAGGCAGCATTCATGAGTGGCGTGAACGAAATCCGGTCGACATTTCTCGACTACTTTCGCAAGGAAGGTCACGAGATCGTCGCGTCGAGCCCACTGGTGCCGCGCAACGATCCGACGCTGATGTTCACCAACGCCGGCATGGTGCAGTTCAAGAACGTCTTCACCGGGTTGGAGAAGCGGCCCTATTCGCGCGCCTCGACCGCCCAGAAGAGCGTTCGCGCCGGCGGCAAGCACAACGACCTCGACAATGTCGGCTATACCGCGCGCCATCTGACCTTCTTCGAGATGCTCGGCAATTTCTCCTTTGGCGACTACTTCAAGGAGCGCGCCATCGAACTAGCCTGGAACCTGATCACCAAGGAATTCGGCCTGGACAAGGACAAGCTGCTGGTCACCGTCTATCACACGGATGACGAGGCGGCCGGCTTCTGGAAGAAGATCGCCGGGTTTTCCGATGACCGCATCATCCGCATCGCGACCTCGGACAATTTCTGGGCGATGGGCGACACCGGACCTTGCGGGCCGTGCTCGGAGATATTCATCGACCGCGGTGAACACATCTGGGGCGGACCTCCCGGCAGCCCGGAAGAGGACGGCGACCGTTTCCTCGAATTCTGGAACCTGGTGTTCATGCAGTATGAACAGGTGACGAAGGAGGAGCGCATCGATCTGCCGCGCCCGTCGATCGACACCGGCATGGGCCTGGAGCGCATGGCCTCCGTCCTGCAAGGGGTGGAAAGCGTCTTCGAGACCGACCTCTTCCGTCATCTGATCGAGGCGGCGTCGTCAGCGCTTGGACAGGGTCCCGACAAGGAGACGGTCGCGTCCTTTCGCGTCATTGCCGATCACCTGCGCTCGTCATCCTTCCTGGTGGCAGACGGCGTGCTGCCGTCGAACGAAGGCCGCGGCTATGTCCTGCGCCGCATCATGCGCCGCGCCATGCGTCATGCGCAGCTGCTCGGTGCCCGCGATCCCCTGATGTGGCGCCTGGTGCCGGCGCTGGTGCGCGAGATGGGCCAGGCCTATCCGGAACTGGTGCGCGGCGAGCAGTTGATCACCGAGACCCTGAAGCTCGAGGAGACCAGGTTTCGCAAGACGCTGGTGCGTGGCCTCGGCCTGCTCTCGGAAGCGACGGAAACACTGCATGCCGGCGACATGCTGGACGGCGAGACGGCCTTCAAGCTCTACGACACCTACGGCTTCCCGCTCGATCTGACGCAGGACGCGCTGCGCCAGCGCAGCATCTCGGTCGATCTTGCCGGCTTCACCAATGCCATGGAGCAGCAGAAGGCCGAGGCGCGCAAGCATTGGGCTGGCTCCGGCGATGCGGCCACCGAAACCGTCTGGTTTTCGGTGCGCGAGAAGGCGGGCGCCACCGAGTTCCTGGGGTACGAGACCGAACAGGCCGAAGGCATCATCCAGGCGCTTGTCCGGGACGGCAAGACCATCGACAGCGCCGGCAAGGGCGATGCGGTGGCGATCGTCGTCAACCAGACGCCGTTCTATGCAGAGTCCGGCGGCCAGATGGGCGACACCGGTATCATTTCAGGCGAGGGGTTCTCGATCGAGGTCTCCGACACGCAGAAAAAGGCTGATGGCTTGTTCGTGCACATCGGCAAGGTGGCCAGCGGCACGGTCAAGACGGGCGCCGCAGTCGAGTTGAAGGTCGACCATAGCAGGCGCTCCCGGCTGCGCGCCAACCACTCCGCGACGCATCTGATCCATGAGGCGCTGCGTGAGGTGCTGGGCAGCCATGTCGCGCAGAAGGGCTCGCTGGTGGCGCCGGAGCGTCTGCGCTTCGACATCTCGCACAACAAGCCGATTTCACCGGAGGATCTCGAAGAGGTCGAGCGCATGGCCAACGAGATCGTCGTGCAGAACGGCCCAGTGAACACGCGCCTGATGTCGGTCGACGATGCCATCGCCGAAGGCGCCATGGCGCTGTTTGGCGAGAAGTATGGTGACGAAGTGCGCGTTGTTTCGATGGGCACCGGCGTGCATGGCGCCAAGGCCAACCGGCCCTATTCGGTCGAGCTCTGCGGCGGCACGCATGTCAGGGCGACCGGCGACATCGGCCTGGTGCGTGTCGTGTCGGACAGCGCGGTCGCCGCCGGCGTGCGCCGCATCGAGGCGTTGACCGGCGAGGCGGCGCGAAAACATCTCGATGAGCAGGACCGGCGCCTGAAATCGGTCGCCGCGACGCTGAAGATCTCGCCGGCCGACGTGCCGGCGCGTGTCGAGGCGCTGCTCGACGAGCGCAAGAAGCTCGAAAAGGAGCTGACCGAAGCGCGCAAGAAGCTGGCGCTGGGCGGCGGCGCGGCGGCTGGTGCGCCGGCCGAGAACGAGACGGTGGCGGGTGTCGGCTTCCTCGGCAAGGCGGTCTCCGGCGTCTCGCCAAAGGATTTGAAGCCGCTGGCTGACGCCGGCAAGACCTCGCTGGGTTCGGGCGTCGTCGTCTTCGTCGGCGCCGGTGAGGACAACAAGGCGAGCGTTGTGGTCGCTGTCACCGACGATCTCGTCGGCCGTTTCAGCGCCGTCGATCTGGTGCGCGTGGCCTCCGCCGCATTGGGCGGGCAGGGCGGCGGCGGGCGGCCAGACATGGCCCAGGCCGGTGGTCCAGATGCGTCCAGGGCCAATGATGCGATCGCCGCGGTAAAGGCTGCACTCGAAGCCGCCTGAAAGCCGCCCATGCCCGAAAGCGCCGGCAAGAAAGTGCTCGTCCTTGGCGGATACGGTTTGGTCGGCGAAGCCATCGTCAGCCGCTTGCAGCGCGACGGGCATCAGGTAACCGGCCTCGGCCGCGATGTCAGCGATGCCGAGCGGCGCTGGCCAGCGGTGCGCTGGATTGCGGCCGACATTGCGCAACTGCTTTCCGCTGAAGACTGGCTGCCGGTTGTCGGCGGCATGGATGCAGTGGTCAATGCGGCGGGCGCGCTGCAGGACGGCCCGCGCGATCGCCTCGACGCCATCCATCGTGCCGCGGTGACGGCGGTGGTCGCTGCCTGCGAACAGGCCGGTATCAGCCGCTTCGTCCAGATCTCCGCCATCGGTGCCGATCCGGCCTCGGCAGATGCTTTCTTCCGCACCAAGGCACGGGGCGACGAGGCAGTCGCGGCCTCCTCGTTGGCATGGACGATCCTGCGCCCAGGACTGGTGATCGCGCCCGCCGCCTATGGCGGGACGGCACTGTTACGCGCGCTTGCGGCCTTTCCCGGTTTTGTTCCTGTCGTCATGGCGCGCCAGCCGATCCAGACAGTGGCCGTCTCCGACGTTGCCGAGGCGGTGTCGCGCGCGGTCGCCGGATCCTTGCCGCCGCGCCTCTCCGTCGATCTCGTCGAAGCCGAGGCGCGCTCGCTCGCCGAAGTGCTGGCCGCCTTTCGAGCATGGCTTGGGTTGCCACCCGCCCGAGTTGTGCCGATGCCGGCCTTTTTCGGCCGTATCGCGGCTGTTGTTGCTGATGGCCTTGGGCTGCTTGGCTGGCGATCGCCATTGCGCAGCGCAGCCCTTGCCGCGCTTGGGCGCGGCGTCACCGGAAACCCGGTGCCTTGGAGCGAGGTTTCCGGCCACCCGCTAATGCCGCTGGAGGGAACGCTGGCTACCATTCCGGCGCATGTTCAGGAGCGCTGGTTCGCGCGTCTTTGGCTTCTGAAACCGCTCGTATTGGGCGTCCTCTCTCTATTCTGGCTGGTCTCCGGCATTGTCGGCTTCGCCCGGTACGACGCGGCTGCCGACATTCTGGTTTCGCATGGCCTGTCGCCCGCGCTGGCGTTCGGGATGGTTCTTGCCGGAAGTGCCGCCGACCTCGTTGTCGGCGCCGCTGTTATCGTTCGGTCCTTTGCGCGCCTCGCGCTGATGGGGATGATTGCCATCACCTTGGCTTACCTCAGCGTGGCAGCCGCACTTGCGCCCGACCTGTGGCTCGATCCTCTGGGAGCAATGGTCAAGTCTGTACCTGCACTTTGCCTTGCCCTGGTGGCGCTGGCGATTTTGGACGAGCGATGAGCCTCTGGGCCGACATACTGCGCTGGGCGCATATCATCGGCGCCACGGTTCTGTTCGGCACCGGCGCCGGCATCGCCTTCTTCATGCTGATGGCGCAGCGCACCGGCCGCGCCGATATCGTCGCCCATGTCGCCGGAACGGTGGTCATCGCCGACACCATCTTCACGGCGACCGCCGTTGTCGCGCAGCCGATCACGGGTGCGCTGCTGGCGCGGACCATGGGCTGGCCACTGTCCGAAGGCTGGATTGTGCTGTCCTTGCTGCTCTATGTCGTGACAGGCCTGTTCTGGCTGCCGGTGGTCTGGATACAAATCCGGATCCGGAATCTGGCGCGACAGGCGGCCATCGAGAATGGACCGCTGCCCGCCGAAGAGAAGCGCCTTTTTCGGATCTGGTTTGCCTGCGGCTTTCCTGCTTTCGCTGCCGTGCTTGCCATTCTATGGCTGATGGTCACACGGCCGGCAATCAGTCTTTAGCCATCTCCGGTGCGATTGCCGCGATGCGAGTTCGCCGGCGTGCTCAGGCCGATCAGCTCGTCGGGGCACTCGCGACAAAGCTTGGACGAGCTGAAATCCGCTCCCACCAAGCCTGGATCGTCGGAAATTCAGCTAGCAGGCTTTGTCCTTCGGCGACCTTGACGAAATAACCCACGATCGGCGCCGCGTGGAGATCGGCCAGGGTCAGCTGGTCGCCCAGCAGCCACGGCCCTGGCAATATCAGCGAGGAAAGCGTCTGAAGCGCCTTGCTTGCCTGCGAAAGCCCGTTGGCGATCAGTGCTTCGTCAGGGGCTTCCTTCTCCAGCCGCTCGACGGCGACATCCCAGACCATGGATCTGTATGCATAAGCGTCGAGCATGCCGAGGATTTGGTTCATCGTTGCGCGGACGCGGAGTCTCGCGGGCTGAAGGCTCGGCCCGTCAAACGCCTCGTCGATATATCTGGCAATCGCGCTCGTCTCGAACAGCCGAAATCCATCATGCTCGAAAGCCGGGATGCGGGCGAACGGGTGGTGCTCGAAATACCAGGCGGGAATACCCTCGACGGCAAAGACATCGACCGGCACAAGCTCGTAGTCGATGCCTTTTTCCGTAAGCACGAGGCGGACAATGCGCACATAGACGCTGTAATTCGCCCCGTAGACGATGGGCTTGCCCATGCTGGCCCTCCCGAACCTCGAGAGGTCAGGCCATCGCCTTCTGCAGGTTCTCGTCGATCTTGTCGAGGAAGCCGGTGGTCGAAAGCCAGGGCTGGTCGGGGCCGATCAGCAGCGACAGGTCCTTGGTCATGAAGCCGGATTCGACGGTCTGGATGCAGACCCGTTCCAGCGTCTCGGCAAAGCGTTTCAGCTCTGCATTGTCGTCGAGCTTGGCGCGATGGGCGAGGCCGCGCGTCCAGGCGAAGATCGAGGCGATCGAATTGGTCGAGGTTTCTTCGCCCTTCTGGTACTGGCGATAATGGCGTGTGACGGTGCCGTGCGCGGCTTCGGCTTCCACCGTGTTGCCGTCCGGCGTCATCAGCACCGAGGTCATCAGGCCGAGCGAGCCGAAACCCTGCGCCACCGTGTCGGACTGGACGTCGCCGTCATAGTTCTTGCAGGCCCAGACATAGCCGCCCGACCATTTCAGGCTGGAAGCCACCATGTCGTCGATCAGCCGGTGCTCGTACCATAGCTTCTTCGACTTGAACTCGGCCTCGAATTCAGCCTCGTAGACTTCCTGAAAAATGTCCTTGAAGCGGCCATCATAGGCCTTGAGGATGGTGTTCTTGGTCGACAGATAGACCGGATAGTTGCGCAGCAGGCCGTAGTTGAGCGAGGCGCGGGCGAATTCGCGGATCGACTCGTCGAGATTGTACATGGCCATGGCGACGCCGGCGCCGGGCGCGTCGTAGACATCGTGCTCGATCACCTTGCCATCCTCGCCGACGAACTTGATCGTCAGCTTGCCCTTGCCGGGAAAGCGGAAATCGGTGGCGCGGTACTGGTCGCCGAAGGCGTGACGGCCGACGATGATCGGCTTGGTCCAGCCGGGCACCAGCCGCGGCACGTTCTTCATGATGATCGGCTCGCGGAAGATCGTGCCGCCGAGGATGTTGCGGATGGTGCCGTTCGGCGACTTCCACATCTTCTTCAGCTTGAATTCCTCGACGCGCTGCTCGTCGGGGGTGATGGTCGCGCATTTCACGCCGACGCCGTATTTCTTGATGGCGTTGGCCGAATCGATAGTCACCTGGTCGTTGGTCGCGTCGCGATGCTCGATGCCGAGGTCGTAATATTCGAGCTTCAGGTCGAGATATGGGTGGATCAGCTTGTCCTTGATGAACTGCCAGATGATGCGGGTCATCTCGTCGCCGTCGAGCTCGACGACCGGGTTCGCCACCTTGATCTTCGCCATGGAAAAAATGCCTCGTTCGAATGTTGATTGATTGCGGTCGGCCCCGCAGGGACAGGGACCTCGCCTATAGCAAAGCGATCCGAGCGGTGCAAACGGGGCAGCCGAAGACACAGGCTGCTGCTGTAGCAAGCGGGAACAAAAAAGCGATGCCGGCACCACCTCTTGAGAGGCAGCCGGCATCGCCTTTGTTTCGTGCTGCTGCGGAGACGACAGGGCTTATTGCAACGGTGTCCCGCCCGGGCCCGGGAATGCCGTGATCGGCGTGCCGTCGGTTATGTTGCCGGAGATCATGTTGTTCTTGAACGACTGGACAGCGCCGCTACCGGTGTTGCTGACCCCGGTGACATTGCCGAACACCGCCGATCCGCCGAGAAAGGCGATGGCGCTTCCGCTGCCGCTGGCCGCGGCACCGTTCGCGTTGACGCCGACGCCGGCATTGGCGCTGATTGTGGTGCCGACAATCGTCGCACGCACCGACGATGCCGCGGCGACGGATTTGACCGTCACCCCGTTGCCGGTGTTGCCGCTGACCAGGCTGTTGGTCAGCGTCATGTTCATGGCAAGGGTGTTGCCGGTGCCGTCGACAAGAATGCCGCTGCCGCTGTTGGTAATTTCCACCTTCGAAAGGATGGCATTAATTCCAATGGCCCCAGACGTTTTGATGAGAACACCTTCAGCGCCTGCCTCGGCTATCCGAGTGTTGCTTATGTAGAGTTCGCTGTTCCCGTTGGCGAGAAATTCGACGCCGTTGCTGGTTACCCTCTCTATGTTGGAATCCTCAATATGCAGTTGGCCTTGGCCAATCATACGCACTCCGTCCAAGCCGTTGCCTGCGCCGTCTATATCAAGGCCGCGAAGATGCACCACGGAGCCGGCAGGCGTGTTGACGACGACGCCGTTTACAAGGGAGGAGAGCACACCACCTTCAGTCGTCTTGCAGTCGATGGTGATGGATTTGGTGATGGTGACCGTGCCGAAGCCGCCCGGGTCGAGACAATTGATCTCGCCGCTCGTCGCCGTCTTCGAGATAGCGCCGGCAAAGGTCTTGCAAGGCGCCGTTCTGCTGCAAGGATTGGCGTCGTCACCAACACCGGAAACCCACGTCCGTGTCGCCTGCGCGGAAGCTGGCGCGATCAGGAAAACTGACGCCACAAACAACACAGCGAGTGAAAGGAAAAACCGTACCAATTTCATTTGCCCCTCCTAGATTATGGCCAACGCCCTCGTCGGCCGCTGAAACCCGTGTCGAAATGCTGGGGCGCAGATAAAATGACGGGAGTATGCAAGGCGCACTCCGCCTTCCAAATACCATTCGTCGATACACATTGAACCCCAAGCGGGTCGGATATTATAGTGTTCTAATCTAATTTTCCAGTGACGCGCTGCGTCATCGTAAACAAATATGCACCCTGATCGTAGATGATTTCTAAGAATGCAAAACATCGTCGATGCCGGCAGCGAGCATGAGACGGTACATCTGTCGGCGATTTGGGATGCGGGTTGGTGGGACAAGGCAGTAAATGAGATCGGATTTATTCCGTTATAAACACCGAGGAGCTAGTCTCGTCATTTTTTCATACGCCGTGCGACGACTGGCTTGCCCAGACACGTGTGGCGACTTTCGCGAGCCCGACGGTCGCGTGCATCAAGAGTGCGACCATCGGATTTCTTAACGCAACCAAGGGAAGCGGCAGGTACGCGCTACAGCAATTTCTCAGTCGGGCGACCGACCGCTCTTCAAAAAGCCGTATCGATATGGCAGGACGCGGAGACTTCGTAGCGCAATCATCTGGAACACATGGCAGGAACGGACTTTCAGCGCGGCCTCGTGACCACCGGCCCGGCGATCATCCTCGTCGAACCGCAGCTTGGCGAGAACATCGGCATGGTCGCGCGCGCCATGGCCAATTTCGGCTTGGTCGAGCTGCGCCTGGTCAACCCGCGTGACGGCTGGCCGAGCGAGAAGGCACGCGCGGCGGCCAGCCGCGCCGATCATGTCATAGACGCAGTCACCGTCTTCGGCGATCTGACCTCGGCGCTCGCCGATTTGAACTTCGTTTTTGCCACCACGGCCAGGCAGCGCGACGGCTTCAAAGCCGTGCGGGGTCCGGTGGAAGCGGGCAGGATGCTTCGGGCCCGTCACGCAATGGGGCAGCGAACCGGCATCCTGTTCGGACGCGAGCGCTTCGGCCTCTACAATGACGAGGTTGGCCTAGCCGACGAGATCGTCACTTTTCCGGTCGATCCCGATTTCTCCTCGCTCAACATCGCCCAGGCGGCGCTGCTGATGTCCTACGAATGGATGAAGTCCGGCCTTGAGGACGAGACCAAGACCAATTTTTCCGGCCCGGATATGAAGCCGGCAAGCAAGGAAGAACTGCACGGCCTGTTCGCCTATCTCGAAGGTGCCTTGGAAGCGCGCGGCTATTTCCGGCCGGCCCCGAAGAAGCCGAAGATGGTCGACAATCTGCGCGCCGTACTGACACGCCCCGGATTTGCCGAACCGGAGCTCAAGGTGCTGCGCGGCATCATCTCGTCGCTCGACCGATTTTCGCCGGCGATGCCGCGCGGCGATGGTTCCCCGGGCGACGATCCAAGGCGGTTGCCCGCGGCCGCCGCGCGCGCCCGCAAAGCGGAAGGCAATCGCCTTGCCGACACCGGCAAGGACGACGACGTACCGCCATTCGGCGGAAAGGGCACCGACAATGACTGAGCGGCCGATCCTGATGTTCGATTCGGGCATCGGCGGGCTCACCGTGCTGCGCGAGGCGCGCGTGCTGATGCCCGATCGCCGCTTTGTGTATATCGCCGATGACGCCGCGTTCCCCTATGGCGCCTGGGAGGAACCGGCCCTCAACGCCCATATCCTTGGCCTGTTCGGCGCGCTGCTGGAAAAATTTCGGCCCGAGATTTCGGTCATCCCCTGCAACACCGCGTCGACGCTGGTGATCGATGCGCTGCGCGCGAAATTCCCGGGCCATCCCTTTGTCGGCACGGTGCCGGCGATCAAGCCGGCGGCGGAGCGCACGCGCTCCGGGCTGGTCTCGGTGCTGGCGACGCCCGGCACGGTCAAGCGTCAATACACGCGCGACCTGATCGGCAAATGGGCGCAGAAATGCCATGTGCGGCTCGTCGGCTCGGACCGGCTCGCCCCGCTGGCCGAGATTTACATGCGCGAGGGGTTCGTCGACGAGGAGATCGTGCGTCAGGAGATCGCACCATGCTTTGTCGAGAAGGACGGCGCCCGCACCGACATCGTCGTGCTCGGCTGCACGCACTATCCGTTCCTGGCCAACCGCATGCGCAAGACCGCACCCTGGCCGGTCGACTGGATCGACCCGGCCGAAGCGATCGCCCGCCGCGCCATGTCGCTGCTTGCACCGGTCGACGGACCGCTGCCGGTGGGTGAGCCCGACATTGCAGTCTTCACCTCCGGCAAGGTGGACTTCGCTACCAGCCGGCTCATGCAGGGCTTTGGCCTGACGGTCGCCTGATATCCGGAACATTGGCTGGCTTGTCGCGTTTTCTCTCAGGCAATGAAGGGAGAATCAGCCATGCCAGCCACCTCGAAAGCCCAGCAGAAAGCCGCTGGCGCCGCCTTGTCGGCCAAGCGCGGCGAGATGAAGAAGGGCGAACTCAAGGGCGCTTCCAAGGGAATGTACGAATCGATGAGCGAGAAGCAACTTGAGGAATTCGCCGAGACGAAGCGCAAAAGCCTGCCGGAGAAGAAATCGAAACATTAGGGATCAGGGCATCCGCGTTTCGCCATCGATAACAAGCTCGTCCATAAGAACATGAGCTGGAATGAAAAAGCCCGCGGCCAAGACCGCGGGCTTTGAAGCGATATGTCGGCCGCCTGAGAACTTACCAGCGCCCCCGGCAGTGCCTCACCTTGTAACGAACGACGTGCCTGTGGCCGTGCCGCCAGACCACCCTTTTCTTCACCACGATGCGGCAAACCTCGTGGTGCCGATGTCCTTGCCAATGCCTGGCCTCTGCCGGCTCCGGCGTCATGACCGCCATGGATCCCGCCAACACCGCGGCTCCCGTCAGGGTAAGGAAGAACTTCTTCATGCGAATTGTGGCTCCTTTGCTCAAGTCCCTTCCTAATGCCGTTGGCGCAACCTCCCGCCACGTCCGGCACCGCACTCAACCCAGAGACGCTATATCGCCGCCAAACCCAAGGCCAGCAGCAAGCTTGACACCGGTTAAATCTCCGTTTAATCAGCGCGCCAACACCGGGCCGCAACGCCCGGTGGTTTTCTTTATGTGCGCAAGATGCGTGGAAACTCAATTCTGCTATCTTGTTTGAACTGACGTGTCCCGTGGGTTTTCCGCCGCGTTGCGTGGGAAAACCCTGTCAGGTCTCGAAAACGGAGGCCAGAGGAGGGCGCGTTTCCTTCACCCGGACCATGAGGTTCCGGGTGCGTTGTTTTGAAAAGGGAATGCGATGAGCAAGCGCGAATCCGCGAAGTACAAGATCGACCGCCGTCTTGGCGAAAACATCTGGGGCCGCCCGAAGTCCCCGGTCAACAAGCGTGAATACGGCCCCGGCCAGCATGGCCAGCGCCGCAAGGGCAAGCTTTCCGATTTCGGCCTGCAGCTGCGCGCCAAGCAGAAGCTGAAGGGTCACTATGGCGACGTTTCGGAAAAGCAGTTCCGCAAGGTCTATGAAGAGGCGGACCGCCGCAAGGGCGACACCTCGGAGAACCTGATCGGCCTGCTCGAGTCGCGTCTCGACGCGGTCGTCTACCGCGCCAAGTTCGTGCCGACCATTTTCGCCGCCCGTCAGTTCGTCAACCATGGCCACGTCAACGTCAACGGCAAGCGCGTCAACATCGGCTCGTACCGCTGCAAGCCGGGCGACGTCATCGAAGTCCGCGAAAAGTCGAAGCAGCTGGTCATCGTCCTGGAAGCGGTCGGTCTCGCTGAGCGCGACGTGCCGGACTACATCGAAGCCGATCACAACAAGATGGTCGCGACCTTCTCGCGCATCCCCGGCCTGGCGGATGTTCCGTTCGCCGTGCAGATGGAACCGAACCTGGTCGTCGAATTCTATTCGCGCTAAGCGACGAATTCCGTTCGCGCTGAGCGACGAATTCCATTCGCGCTGAGCGAAACGCATTTGCGATACCATTCAAAGGCCGCCGTCGAGGCGGCCTTTTCTTTGTCTGCCTTTTCTTTCTCGGCCATGTCCGCTACTCCCGGGCGCAACGAAGTGCCGAACCGTCGTTGCTCCCGGGTTTTGGAACTGACGCGATGAACATGTTGCCAGACGCCGAATCGCTTGAACCAGCAGCCGACATCGCGGGCGGCTTCCATCCGCTTTTCGCCGATGCGCCGTCCTCGGTCGAGTTCAACAAATTGCGCAAGCGGCTGTTGCGGCTGACCCGGCAGGCGATCGAGGATTTTTCGATGGTGAAGCCCGGCCAACGCTGGCTGGTCGCGCTGTCGGGCGGCAAGGATTCCTACGGGCTGCTCGCCGTGCTGCTTGATCTCAAATGGCGCGGGCTGCTGCCGGTCGAATTGCTAGCCTGCAATCTCGACCAGGGCCAACCGAATTTCCCCAAGCACATTCTGCCCGATTATCTCGACAGATACGCCATCCCGCATCGCATCGAATATCAGGACACTTATTCCGTCGTCACCGACAAGCTGCCTGCGGGCAGCACCTATTGCTCGCTCTGTTCGCGGCTCAGGCGCGGCCATCTCTACCGTATAGCGCGTGAGGAGGGGTGCTCGGCGCTGGTGCTCGGCCACCATCGCGAGGACATTCTCGAGACCTTCTTCATGAACCTGTTCCACGGCGGCCGTCTCGCCGCCATGCCGCCAAAGCTGCTCAACGACGACGGCGACGTCATGGTGCTGCGGCCGCTGAGCTATTGCGCCGAGGGCGATCTCGAAAAATTTGCCACCGCGATGCGATTCCCGATCATTCCCTGCGATCTCTGCGGCAGCCAGGAGGGTCTCCAGCGCAACGCCATGAAGGCCATGCTCGAGGACCTGGAAAAGCGCATGCCCGGCCGCAAGGACACGATGCTGCGCGCGCTGTCGAACAGCAGGCCATCGCATTTGCTCGATAGAAAGCTGTTCGATTTCGCGGCGCTCAATGAGACCGTCGGCACAAGGCAAGCCGATGACATTTGACGATACTGCGATCGACTGGCTCGCTGGCCTTCTATCCGATGCCGCGAAAGCCGAAATCATGCCGCGCTTTCGCCGGTTGGGCGAGGGCGACATCCGCCAGAAGACCTCGGCCGCCGACCTGGTGACGGAAGCCGACGTCGATGCCGAGCGGCTCATCACCGAGCGGCTGCGTGAGCGTTACCCCTCGGCGATGGTCGTCGGCGAGGAGGCCTGTTCCGACAATCCGGCACTGCTTGATGGCCTCGTTGATGCCGATCTGGCGTTCGTCATCGACCCGGTGGATGGCACTTTCAACTTCGCCTCCGGCGTGCCCTTGTTCGGCGTCATGCTGGCGGTCGTGGTCAAGGGCGAGACCGTTGCCGGCATCATCCACGATCCCGTCGGCAAGGACTGGCTGATCGGTGCCAAAGGCGCCGGCAGCCATATCCGGCATGCGCATGGCAGCATCGAGAAGGTCCATGTCGCGGCACCCTCGCCGATCTCGGAAATGACCGGCTCTGTCTCCTGGCAATATATGCCCGAGCCGGAGCGGTCGCGGCTGGCGCGCAACCAGACCAAGATCCTGTCGCAATTCGCCTATCGCTGCGCGGCGCACGAATACCGCCTGCTGGCCAGCGGCCATGCCCACTTCGTCGTCTATAACAAGCTGATGCCGTGGGACCATCTGGCCGGTGTGCTGATCCATGCCGAAGCCGGTGGTCATGCCGCACGTTTCGATGGCAGCGCCTATCTGCCCTCGCATCTCGGCGGCGGCCTGCTTGTCGCGCCCGATCGGGAAAGCTGGCAGGAATTGCGCCGCGAACTCTGGGCGCAATAGGATCAATCCTGCGGCCAGTGTCCGAACCGCCGGTGTCCGGCTGAAGGAGCGGTGCAATCTCACGCAAATCCGGAGGCTCTCGAATGAAACCTCGGTTCGCAATTGTCGCGGCGGCACTTGCCGCCGCCTTGTTTGCCAGCTCCAACGAGGCAAGATCCCAAGAGCGCACCTGTCGCAGTACCGATCCCGTCGACACGATAAAGGAGATGTCCGACGCAATCTACGCCTGTTGGAAGCCGCCGCCCGGAACCGCCGGCATGTCCCTGACGCTGCGGTTCTCGCTTCGTCGCAACGGCACACTGATTGGCAAGCCTCGCGCCACCTATTCCGATCTGGGGACCGATGCCCAGCTCAGCCGGGCCTTCGTGGCTTCAATCCTCAGGGCACTCGACGACGCCCTGCCATTGCCCTTTTCGGACAGCATGGGCGAAGCCATCGCGGGGCGTATGCTTGCCCCTCGCTTCACGGCAGCCCTTGAGGGTGCGTCCTAATGCAAGTCGGTGATGTGCCCAGAGACGGGCGGGTTCTGCGGCTGGAACATCTTGCCGCGCTCGGCGATGAAAATCATCAGCAGCGCTGCGACCGAGACGCTGCAGAAGCCGGCGGCCAGCGGCGTCACCGTGCCGTTGAACGCCTGGCCGATCAGCGTGCCGAGAATGCCGCCCAAAAAAGTCTGCATGAAACCCAGGATGGATGACGCCGTGCCCGCCAGTTGGCCGAGCGGCTCCATGGCCAGCGCGTTGAAATTCGCGCCGAGGGCGCCGAACGGTAGCATGGCGCAGGCAAAGAAGGTGATGAACAGCCAGAGCGGCATCTTCATTTCCAGCGAAACGACCAGCCAGGCAAGGCTGATGACCAGGAACAGCAGCAGCGCACTCTGCGACAGGCGGCGCATGCCGATGCGGCCGACAAGGCGCGAGTTCAGGAAGTTGGAGAAAGCAAGCACGCCGGCAACCCCGGCGAAGATGACCGGGAACATCTCGCCGACATTGAATATGTCGACATAGATCTGCTGCGCCGAGGCGATGAAGCCGAACATGGCGCCGAAAATGAAGGTGCTGGCGAAGGCATAGCAGATCGCAACGCGGTTGGTGAGCACGATGCGAAACCCGCCGACAATGGAGTTGACGGTCATCAGCCGGCGATGTTCGGGATGCAATGTTTCGGGCAGGCGCAGCAGCGACCAGGCCGAGACAATGAGTGCACCGACGGCCATGGTGACGAAGATCCAGTGCCATGTCGCTAACAGCATGATGAATTGGCCGATGCCGGGGGCAATGACCGGTATCGCCATGAACACCATGAAGATCAGCGACATCACTTCGGCCATGCGTCGGCCGTCGAACGTATCGCGCACGATCGAGACGGCGATGACGCGGGTCGCGGCAGCACCAATGCCTTGCACGGCCCGGCACAAGAGCAGTGTTTCAAAACTCGGTGCAACGGCGGCCGCCGCAGCCGCGGCGACATAGACCACCAGCCCAGCGACCAGCGGCGCGCGACGGCCGAAGCGATCCGAGATCGGCCCGAAGAACAGCTGGCCGCCACCGAAGCCCAGAATATAGGCGGTGATCACATATTGCCGGTGGTTTTCGTTCTCGACGCCAAGCGAGGCGCCGATCTGCTGCAGAGCAGGCAGCATGATGTCGATGGCCAGCGAGTTCAGCGCCATCAGCGCGGCGCACAGCGCAATGAATTCCCAGCGAGGAATGGGCAGTATGCTTGCCGATTGCGGCGCTGATTTTTGCTGGTCCACGGCAAGTCCGATCTTTCAAACGAAAATGCGCCGGCGGGCCGGCGCATTGGCTCGTCTTGGTCCCTAGTTCAGGACATGAAAATTGCCGAGGTGCCCTGGCGTTTCATGCATGTTTGCGGCGGTTAGGCGGCCGACATGCACGAAAACAAAAGTCAGGCGGCGCCTTTGACGCTGACGCCCTTTTCGACAAGGAATGTCTGAAGTTCGCCCGCCTGGAACATCTCACGCACGATATCGCAGCCGCCCACGAATTCGCCCTTGACGTAAAGCTGCGGGATCGTCGGCCAGTTGGAATATTCCTTGATGCCCTGGCGCAGTTCTGCGGAGTCCAGAACATTCACGCCTTTGTAGTCCGCGCCGATATAGTCAAGAATCTGGACGACCTGGCCGGAAAACCCACATTGCGGGAAACCGGGCGTGCCCTTCATGAAAAGGACGACGTCGTTGCCCTTCACTTCGTTGTCGATGTAGTCGTTGATGCCGCTCATTGAATATCCTTTCCCGCCTGTGGGAGTCAGGCTCGAAACATTTCCATTCAAATAAACCCAACGATTGCTCGAAACAAGACTTTAGCCGTGCCGTGGCTGAAATGGCGCAAAGGATGGGCTGTGTTGGGCCAAGCGGTCGTTGCGGCCTCTGTTGTCGGTCGGGCAATGTTATTTGCGCGCACGCACACAGATGAACGCCGGCGCCAGGCTCAGTTCGGCAAAGTGGCGGGGATCGACGGTTTCCATTTCGGGCAAGGGAAGTGGTTCGACAAGGCGGTCGAGTGTCCAGCCGGTGTCGACAAGGCCGTTGAGAATGTCGCCGAGTGGCCTGCGGTAGGATTCGACATAGGGATTGGGTTCCCCGAAACCGCCCCAGTGCATGCCCCAGCGATTGGTCTCGAAATAGCTCTTCTCGCCCCGACTGCGGGCATCCGCCCAGTCGCGCATCGGATGACCCATCGAGAAGACCAGCCAGCCGCCTGGTCGTGCGACGCGATGGAATTCCGAGAAAACCGGCTTGAGGGTCTCGACATAGTCGAGCGCCAGCGCACACAGCACGCCGTCGACACTCTGATCGGCGAGCCAGTCCAGAGGTTTCGTCATGTCGCCGACACGGATCTCGATATCGAGCCCGGCGCATCGTTGGCTGGCGATTGCCGCCATCTCCGGCGTTACATCGAATGCCCTGACGCGCGCACCGGCCTGTGCCAGCTTTTCCGAGCAGATGCCGGACCCGCAGCCGGCATCGAGAAGGTCGAGCCCGGCGACGTCGCCAACAAGTGCCAGCGACGCCGGGCGCTCATAGAGGGCATTGTGCGGCTTGCCTGGAGCAAACGCATCATAGCGATCGGCAAACGAGGCGTAAGCTCGCCTAGCGATTGGCGTATCGCTGCTGCTGGTCATGGTTGCCGTCTTCGTTTCTTGTGCGTTTTAGTCGGGAACGCTGGTCTGCAGCGCAAGCGCGTGCAGCACGCCGCCCATATTGCCCTTCAGCGCGTCGTAGACCATCTGGTGCTGCTGCACGCGGGTTTTTCCCCGAAAGCTCTCGGCCACCACCTCGGCCGCATAATGGTCGCCGTCGCCGGCGAGATCGCGAATCGTCACCTTGGCGTCCGGAATGCCGTCCTTGATCAGTTTTTCGATGTCGCGGGCATCCATTGCCATGGCAGAATCCTGTTTCGAGCGGCCGGTAGCCGGCCATTAGATGAGAGTCGGGCGAGCCTAAAGCCTTTCCGGTCCGGATTGAAGCCGTTCTGTCCCATCAAGGGCAAGACGATCCGGGAACATCAGGGAAGATTTAGGCCCGTGGGCTTGCTTCATCCTCGGCGACGTCCTCACGTGTCGAAAAAGCACGGCCAAGGCTGAAAGTCAGCACATAAAG
This sequence comes from Mesorhizobium sp. M0830, assembly GCF_040319965.1. Taxonomy (NCBI): domain Bacteria; kingdom Pseudomonadati; phylum Pseudomonadota; class Alphaproteobacteria; order Hyphomicrobiales; family Phyllobacteriaceae; genus Mesorhizobium; species Mesorhizobium sp. M0830. The sequence goes on from NZ_JAMYOR010000039.1 coordinate 20,811, forward strand.
GGGAATGTTGATAATCAGGCTGATTATGGGGAGATAACTCGTCATCTGCCAGGCTGGCGAGAAGAACGGTTGACCGTAACCGTCGCAGACGAGCGAAGAGCCGTACTCCCACAGCGCCCCTATGACCACCGCGCAGGCGAAAAGCTTGATGCAGGTGACGATATGTCTTGCCCGTTCCGGATCCGGGAAAAGGCGGCCCCAAAGCACCAGGCAGATGATCGGAACCGCGTAGATGAGGTTCTGCGCGATGAGCATCGGGATGGCGCCGTTGGCCGCGGCAAGAAACTGCGCGCGTGTTTCCAGCCGGGCGCAAACCTCGCTTGAGGTCGTCGACAGCAGGAAGAAGACGAACGGCCCAAGGAACCAGAAGAAGAACAGCGACGGCCAGAAGACGACTGCAAGCAGCGCCCTGGCAGCCAGTTTGCTCAACTGGCCTGACCCATGAAGCGCGGGAACCAGCCCTCGTGCGCCCCCGACAGTTCGCTGACCGGGATTGCCCGCGCCTCGCCAAGCTTCAGCGCGCTGCCGCCGGTAGAGCCGATCCACGGTGCGAAGATGCCGAGTTCGCCCTGCTGCTTGCGGATGGCGTCCCATTCATCGCCATGCGGGTCGATCGACAGCGTCAGCAGATAACGGCCCTGATCCTCACCGAACCAGACCGGGATCGGATCGGTGCCGACAAGCCCGGGAACGGTCGCGCCGATGCCGGAGGCCATCGCCATTTCGGCCAAAGCCACCGCGATACCGCCATCGGATACGTCATGTGCCGCCGTGACGATGCCGGATGCGATCAGTGCGCGCACATGGTCGCCGACGCGTTTTTCATGGTCCAGATCGACCGGTGGCGGCGGGCCATCGGTGCGGCCGTGGATGTCCCTGAAATAGACCGACTGGCCGAGATGCGTTCCCCAGGAGGCCGGCGCGCCGACCAGCAGGATCATCTGGCCTTGCGCGGCAAAGCCGGTCCGCACCATCTTCGACCAGTCGGCGATCAGTCCGACGCCGCCGATCGTCGGTGTCGGCAAAATGCCCTGGCCATTGGTTTCGTTGTAGAGCGAGACATTGCCGGAGACGATCGGGAAGCCGAGTGCGCGGCAGGCCTCGCCAATGCCTTTCACCGCGCCGACCAGCTGACCCATGATCTCGGGCCGCTCAGGGTTGCCGAAATTGAGATTGTCGGTGGCAGCCAGCGGCAGGGCGCCGGTGGCGGTCAAATTGCGCCAGCATTCGGCCACCGCTTGTTTGCCGCCCTCATACGGGTCGGCCTCGCAATAGCGCGGCGTCACGTCCGACGAGAAGGCGAGCGCCTTGGTGGGATGGCCATCGACGCGCACCACGCCGGCATCGCCGCCGGGAAGCTGCAGAGAATTGCCCTGGATCAACGTGTCGTATTGCTCCCAGACCCAACGGCGCGAGGAAAGATCCGGTCCGCCGAGCAGCTTCAACAGCGCATCGGCCACGTCGGCTTGCGGCACGTCATCGGCGGCCAGCGGCGCCGGCTTCTTCGGCTCGACCCACGGCCGGTCATATTCCGGTGCTTTGTCGCCGAGATCCTTGATCGGCAGGTCGGCGACCTGATCCCCTTGGTGCAGCACGCGAAAACGCAGATCGTCGGTGGTCCTGCCGACGATGGCGAAGTCGAGCCCCCATTTGTGGAAGATCGCCTCGGCTTCCTGTTCCTTCTCGGGGCGCAGCACCATCAGCATGCGCTCCTGGCTTTCCGAAAGCATCATTTCATAGGCGCTCATGCGCTCTTCACGCACCGGCACCTTGTCGAGATCGAGCTCGATGCCGAGGTCGCCCTTGGCGCCCATCTCGACCGCCGAGCAGGTCAGGCCGGCGGCACCCATGTCCTGGATGGCGATGACGGCGCCCGAGGCCATCAGTTCGAGGCAAGCCTCCAGCAGGCACTTTTCGGTGAAGGGATCGCCGACCTGCACGGTCGGGCGCTTCTCGTCGATCTTGTCGTCGAATTCAGCCGAAGCCATGGTGGCGCCGCCGACGCCGTCGCGGCCAGTCTTGGCGCCGAGATAGACGACAGGCAGGCCGACGCCCTTGGCTTCCGACAGGAAGATCGCGTCGGTCTTGGCAATGCCTGCCGCAAAAGCGTTGACCAGGATGTTGCCGTTGTAGCGGGCGTCGAAATTGACCTCGCCGCCGACCGTCGGCACGCCGAAGGCGTTGCCATAGCCGCCGACCCCGGAAACCACGCCCGAAACGAGATGCCTGGTCTTGGGGTGGTCAGGCGCGCCGAAGCGCAGTGCATTCATCGCAGCGATCGGCCGCGCGCCCATGGTGAAGACGTCGCGCAATATCCCTCCGACGCCGGTCGCCGCACCCTGATAGGGCTCGATGTAGGACGGGTGGTTGTGGCTCTCCATCTTGAAGACGACGCAGTCGCCGTCGCCGATGTCGACCACGCCGGCATTCTCGCCTGGGCCCTGGATGACCTGCGGGCCCGTAGTCGGCAGCGTGCGCAGCCACTTCTTCGACGATTTGTACGAACAATGCTCGTTCCACATCGCTGAGAAGATGCCGAGTTCGGTGAAGCTCGGTTCGCGCCCGACAAGATCGAGAATGCGCTGATACTCGTCGGGCTTCAGCCCGTGCGCGGCGATAAGCTCGGGGGTGATCGGCACGGAATTGGAAATGGTCATGGGCAGCGATTTTTGTCCGGGGCGCGTTGGGATTTTGAGTCACGTCTTATCGCAAGCTTTAAGGTCGATACACCCATGGTTCGACGAAAACGACGGAAAACCGGACAAAACCACAGGGCGTCAGGAGAAGCTGTCGTAGCCGGCACTGCCTTCATCGAGAAGTCGCCGGATCACCGCGACACCCTCGGCGATGTCCTTGCGCTGCCGTGGCTGCGAAATGCCGAAGCGGACGCCGTGGAAAACCTGCTCGGAACGGCCGGCCTTGAACTCGTCCTCGTCGTCGATCAGCACGCCATGCTCCAGGCAGGCGTTCTTGAAGGTGCCGGAAAGCCAGGGATCGGGTAGGGTCATCCAGACAAAAGGCACCCTGTCGTGTGCCTTGAACGCGAAGCCGGCCAAAGTCTCCCGCACGATCGCGATGCGGGCGCTGATTTCGCCGATACTGCGCTTGCGTATCTCATCCGCCTGGCCCGACAGCACCAGCCTTGTATTCACCTCGGCCAGCAGGAAAGGCATGCCGCCGGTCATCATCTTGTGGGCGACGCGGATGCGATGGCGATAGGCAGGCGGGCAGGAAAGCCAGCCGCCGCGCACACCGGCCGCGACCGACTTGGACAGGCCACCCGCCACAATGGTGCGTTCTGGCGCGTATTCGGCCAGCAACGGTGTCGGATCGTCGGTCAAATTGCCGTAGAGATCGTCCTCGATGAGGATGACGTTGTATTCGCGCGCGACACGCGCGATTGCCTCGCGGCGCGCCGCCGACAAGGTCGCCAGCGTGGGATTCTGCGCCGTCGGCATCAGGAAGATCATCCTGGGATGCTTTTGCGCGCAGACGCGCTCGAAATCCTGGGGGTCGATACCTTGGTCGTCCGATGCCACCAGTGCGGTGCGTCGGCCGATCAGGCCGGCGCTACGGGAAATCTGCGAGTAGGTGAGGTGCTCGAAGGCGACATAGTCGCCAGGGGTGGTGAGCGCCGCGATCGCCGCCATCACCGCGGCGTGGGTGCCGAGTGTGGGGACGATGGTCTCGCCATTAGGTCTGAACGAATTGCGCGATAGCCAGCGGGCGCCGGCTTCGAACCAGCGGTCGGGGAAATCCCTGGTATAGCTTGAAATCTCATGCGGGTGGTCCTGCGTCGTGCGCGACAGGATATCGGCGATATCAGCGCCCTGGCCGATGTCTGGCGCTGCCGTGCTGTCGAAACGCAATTTGCCGCGCGGTGCATCGATATGGCGAGTGCCTTCGCCACTGGTGACCGGCGCCGGCAGGTTCGGTTTCGCGCCGTCGGCGCGCTGACCGAGTACATAGGTTCCACGCCCGACTTCGCCGCTTACTAGGCCGCGCTCGCGCAGCAATTGATAGGCCCGGCCGACCGTGCCGACCGTAGTGCCGATGTCGTAGGCGAGGTCGCGTTGCGGCGGCAGCTTTGCTCCGGCTTCGATCACACCCCGATCGATATCCGTTTCGATTGAATCCGCCAGGCGCTGATACAGCGGGCCGGAGCCGTCAGTGACATCTGGAAGCCAATTTGTCATGGTGACAATTTTCTATATTGCACCGAATTGTGAGTCAATACATATCGGAGTTGCACCAAAAAGGGTGCAATTTGGAATTCGGGTCGAAAGAAAATGAGCACAATCGCTACAATCCGCTCTTCGAGAGTCGAGCTATCAGGTCAATCGGCACGCCCATCGAGCCAAAGTGGCTTTGTCACCCGTCTGGTGCGCTTGGTCAGGTCGCTGGCGAGATGGATCGGCCATCTGCTGGAGCGTCGGCGCAGCAGGCTGGCGCTTCTGGAAATGACCGATGACCAACTCAAGGATATCGGGGTCTCGCGCTGCGATGCCCACCGCGAGGGTATCAGACCCTTCTGGGACTGAAAGCCAAGGCATTTTGCAGCCAAGCGGAATCGCTTGGCGTCGCAGAGGTGCCAATGCATGCCGCTTCAGCGGACACTCGATAGCCGGGTGCGCGCAACGCCATGGTCCGCAAGGACGGCGACCACGCACAGCACGATAAAAAGTCCGGTGATGGCGGCCGCCGAGATGGCAACGCTGGCCGGGCCGTTCCTGGCGACGTCCAGGAACGGGTAGGGCACCTCGCCTGCAAACGGCGCCCGCATCAGCGCATAGATCAGATAGGCGACGGGATAGAGCACCCACCAGGAGATGTCGCTCCAGCGCGTCCGACCGTCGGCGCCTGATGTCAGCCACCACAACACGAACAGCACCGGCGTCACATAGTGCAGCAGGACGTCGCAGAGCAGGAACAGTCCCTGCGGCTGCCAGAGCTGTGCCAGCACCGTGGCGTAGATGATGAAGACCAACGTGATCGAAACGGCAACGCCGGCCCGTATGCGCGTCCCGGCGAAGGCCGGCAGCCAAGCATAGCCGGCGGGCGACAGCAGCGACGCGTACACCAGCACCGCACCGATGTTGGTCAGGATGGTGAAGAAGCTAAAAACGAAAACGATGGAGCCGAGCAGGCTGCGGCCCGCTTCCATCGACGCCGGAATGCTGATGCAGAACTGCAGGACGAGCCCGGCCAGACCGATGGCCAGCCCCGTCATCTGCAGGAAGCGGCCCATGGGCTAGGCGGTCGCGGCGCAGGCCGGATTGCCGGCTTGCCAGCGGGCAATGTCCGAACCGATGCGCGCGCCGAGCGGACCGTTCATCAGCGGTCCGAACACGTCGACGCGGCTTGAGTTGCCTTGCGCCTGAACGACCAGCAACGGTTTGCCGCCATAGTGTTTGGCCGGCACCAGCAGGAAACGCGGTGTGCCGCTGAACGAATTCAGTTCATTGGCCATCTGATACTGTTTGAAGGCTGGGTCCTTGCTGGCGATCCAGCATTTATGGGCCGATATCGCCACCTGTTCCATGGCCAGCAGCGCTGCACTCTTGCCCGAGGGCACAGGCGTGCTCTTCGGGGTCGATTGGCAGGATGTGAGAGCGAAAGCCGCCGCGGCAACCAGCGCGATCGTCTGGCTCCTGGTCAAGCGGCACCCATCTCAAGCTCGGACAGAAATATCTTCTGGCCGTCGGTCATCTCGCCCCACACCCGCGACAATGCCGGGTGCTGCGAGGCGATCTGCTCATAGGCGTCGAATTTCGGGTAGGCGTCGAGCAGGTCGCGGCGTCCTGTCATGGCGCGGAAATTGTTGAAGATGAACCGCGTCGGCGTCAGCCAGGCATCGGCGAAACTGATATCGTCACCGAGCGCGAAGGGCCCGTGCGCCATGCGCTCCTCGATCGCTGCCAGCCCGTGGTGCAAGCGGATGAACTGGGCGTCGATCTCGGCACTGTTTCGCTTCGGCATGGAATGAAGCTCGAAAAGCTTCATCATCGGGGTCAGCACATCGAGATCGGTGATGCGGGCGAACATGCGCACCAGCGCGCGGTCCTTGGAATCGGGCGGCAGCAGAGCCGGTTCCGGAAACCGCTCTTCGAGATACTCGGCAATGACCACAGATTCGACGATCGTTTCGCCAGAGCCGGTGATCAGCACCGGAATCCGGTTCATCGGCGAGATGGCGCGAAATCCTTCCGGGATGGGAAAGCCGGGCGGCGGCGCGATGATCTTGAGCGGCACGTCCTTGATGTAGGCCAGCGCCCGCACGATCGACGAGTAGGGCGACAACGGCCGCGAATAGAGTTTCATGACCGTTTTTCTCCCCCATGAACTGGACTTGCCTCGACAAAGAGACAGGAATGTCCGGATGTTTTCAAGACGCTTGCCTCGAAGAGGTCAGGCGGCGATGCCAAGCGCACTTTCGAACAGTCCACGGCCGTCGGTACCGCCATGGGCTGCTTCGATCAGGTTTTCCGGGTGCGGCATCAGGCCGAGCACATTGCCGCGGTCGTTGATGATGCCGGCAATGTCGTTGATCGAGCCGTTGGGGTTGGTGCCGTCCGCATAGCGGAACACCACCTGGCCTTCGCCTTCGAGGCGGGCAAGCGTGTCGGCGTCGGCGAAGTAATTGCCGTCATGATGCGCAACCGGCGTGCGGATGATCTGGCCTGGCTGGTAGCGGCGGGTGAACATGGTGTTGGCGTTGGTGATCTCAAGCTTCACTTGCCGGCAGACGAATTTCAGCGATGTGTTGCGCATCAAGGCGCCCGGCAGCAGGCCGGCCTCGACCAGGATCTGGAAACCGTTGCAAACGCCGATGACTGTCACGCCCGCGGCTGCCTTTTCGGCCACCGCCCGCATGACCGGCATGCGCGCGGCAATCGCCCCGCAGCGCAGATAATCGCCAAAGGAAAAACCGCCGGGAATGGCGATCAGGTCGACATCGGGGATTTCAGTGTCGGTCTGCCAGACAGTGATCGGCGGCTTTCCCGAAATCTTGGTCAGCGCCGCGATCATGTCACGGTCGCGGTTGAGGCCAGGCAGAAGGACGACAGCTGATTTCATTTCGGTTCGAAAGGCCTTTGGTTTTCGGCGAGTTCGCGTAAGTCGAGGCGTCGTTCTATGCGTTCGAGGCGCTCGTCCTGACGGGCGAGAATGCCATAAATGTTATGGATATCGCTTTGCGTCGCCACCATGTGACCCCGCATCACATTCAATTCCCGCTTCGTCTCGGAACCATCCTGACGAAGTTCACCAATTTCATGATGCACGCGCTTAAGAAGCTCGTACATCAGCTCATTCGTGACTTCCGGCATAGTGCCTCCGGCGCAACCTCAGGTAATCGCTACACTATAATTCTCAATCACCGTATTCGCCAGCAGCTTGTCGCACATCGCCTTGAGGTCCGCCTCGGCTTTGGCCTTGTCGCTTTCCGCCAGCTCGACGTCGAACACCTTGCCCTGCCGTACCGCGCCGACGCCGCCAAAACCCAGTCCGGACAGCGCGTGTTCGATCGCCTTGCCTTGCGGGTCGAGCACGCCGTTCTTGAGTGTGACGGTAATGCGGGCCTTGATCACGCTGGACGTGCTCCTGTTCTGACTATCGGGTTGCAAGCCACTATTCAGTGCGGCTTGCCTTTGAGGCCGTCGGTCGAGGCGACAAGCACCGGGCCGGTGGGGCGCGGCGGCTCGTTCTCGTTCATGATGCCGAGGCGGCGGGCAACTTCCTGGTAGGCTTCGACGAGGCCGCCCATGTCGCGGCGGAAGCGGTCCTTGTCGAGCTTGTCATGCGTCGCCACGTCCCACAGGCGGCAGGAATCCGGCGAAATCTCGTCGGCGACAACGATGCGCATCATGTCGCCCTCGAACAGGCGGCCGCATTCGATCTTGAAATCGACGAGCTGGATGCCGACGCCCATGAACAGGCCGGAGAGGAAGTCGTTGACGCGGATGGCCAGCGCCATGACGTCGTCGATCTCCTGCGGGCTCGCCCAGCCGAACGCGGTGATGTGCTCTTCGGATACCATCGGATCGTCGAGCGCGTCGGCCTTGTAATAGAATTCGATGATCGAGCGCGGCAGAACGGTGCCTTCATCGATACCGAGGCGCTTGGACAGCGAACCGGCGGCGACGTTGCGCACGACCACCTCGAGCGGAATGATCTCGACTTCCTTGATCAGCTGCTCGCGCATGTTGAGCCGGCGGATGAAATGGGTCGGGATGCCCATGCGGTTGAGGTGGTTGAAAATGTGCTCCGAAATACGGTTGTTGAGCACGCCCTTGCCGTCGACGACTTCATGCTTCTTCTTGTTGAACGCGGTGGCGTCGTCCTTGAAGAACTGGATGAGCGTACCCGGCTCGGGTCCCTCATAGAGGATCTTGGCCTTGCCTTCATAAATGCGGCGGCGATTTTTCATCTGATTTTTTCTCTGGGGTTCCGGACAGCGGCAATTGGCCATTTCCTGTCCGTCTGCCTGAAATAGTGCGGCTTACGGTAGGGTTCAATGCCGGGTCTATCCCAATCACATCGTTTGCTCAATCGGCAAATCCTTCCAATCAACCGCTTTCGGGACCGAAATGCCGCAGCGCAGCATGCGACGAAGCGTATTGACCGGCCCGCGACCTTTTGGTTTGTGCTTTGGCAACACACATATCCACCGCCAACGAATCGAATTTGACCCGGAGGGACGCCATGAGCAGCATGAAAGACCGCGAAGAGGGCTTCGAGCGCAAATTTGCTTTCGACGAGGAGCTTCGGTTCAAGGCCTCGGCGCGCCGCAACAAGGCGCTCGGCCTGTGGGCCGCCGAAAAGCTTGGAAAGTCCGGCACCGACGCCGACGCTTATGCCAGGGAAGTGGTCGTTTCCGACATCGAGGAAGCCGGCGATCACGACGTGTTCCGCAAGATCCGAAAGGATTTCGATGCCGCCGGCGTAGATCAGTCGGACCATCAGATCCGCCGCACCATGGACGAGTTGATGGCGCAGGCGATCGAAGAGATCAAGAACACCTGATCCGGCCGAAGCAGGTTCCGCAAAAGTGGCCAACGGCTTTGCGACAGAAAACCTGCGACAGACCAAAGAATGACTGGACCAATCGACCGCCCGGCCTATCCGGGCGGTTTTTCTTTGCCTTTGCCGCGGTTTCCGGCTGAAACTGCTGTCGTTAACAAGGAAGCGATTAGATGTCCCTGAAGTCCCGTCTTGCAGCCGATGAAACGCTGTTCACCGCATGGTCCGGCGTGCCGGATGCCCTGACCGTCGAAATCGTCGCCAAGCAGGGCTTTGATGCCGTCACGCTCGACATGCAGCATGGCGGCCATCACGAGGATAGCGTGCTGCGTGGGCTGGTGCCGGTGCTCGCTGCCGGAAAGCCGGCGCTGGTGCGCATTCCGGTCGGACGTTTCGACATGGCGAGCCGTGCGCTCGATTTTGGCGCCGAGGCGGTCATTGCGCCGATGGTGAATTCGGTGGCTGACGCCAAACTGTTCGCCGCCGCCATGAAATACCCGCCGGTCGGCGAGCGTTCCTGGGGCCCGACCTACGCCTTTCCACGCCACGGCAAGGGCGACCAGGCCGAATGGCTGCGCGACACCAACCGGCGCGTGCTGGCCTTCGCCATGGTCGAAACGCGCGCCGCCCTCGATGCGCTCGATGGCATTCTCGACACGCCTGGCATCGACGGCATCTTCCTCGGCCCATCGGATTTCTCGATCGCCTGGAGCAATGGCGCCACGGTCGATTCCACACTGGAAAGCATGATGGAGACAGTGGCGTCGGTCGCCGAGCGCACCCGCAAGGCCGGCAAATATGCGGCGATCTATGTTGTCGACCCGACAATTGCCGGTCGTGTCGTATCGATGGGCTACCGGCTGCTGGCCATGGGATCGGAACACGCGCTGATCGGACTCGGTGCAAAAGCCCTGATCAACAGCGTCAGGGATTCGATCGGGTCCTGAACCCGAACGGACCAATTGTCGCTACAAGCCCAATTGTCGCTGCAGCATCGTGTCGTCAGGCCCGCGCTGCCGCGGTCATCGCCGCGGCCGGTGTGCTGCGTCTGAATTTGTTGAACAGGACGCCGAGTGCACGGACCCACCAATTGTTGAAGGCCATCAGCGGCAATGCCGCGAGGATCGAACCCAGTATGGCGGCGGCGGCGCCGAGCGCGGCGGAGCCGCTGGCCAGCAGGACCCATGACCCGAGCGAGCAGATGACGGGTACATGCACGAGATAGAGTGGGAAGGACAGATCGCCCAGGAAACGTGCTGCCTTGCCCGAAGACCATGATGGCGGCTCATCCCTACTCAGCACGGCATAGACCAACATGATGCTGGCCGGAATGGCCACGCAGGATTGCCGCAGGCCTACATCATCGGACACCATAGCCTCAAGCAGTGCAAAGGGCCGATATATGCCTACCGGATCCCCCGCATAACCCAGCAGCGTCAGGGAAATCATCGCCATGGCGCCTCTCACCCAGGGATTCGGACGAAATCCCATGGCGAGAAGCGGATAGAGCAGGAGGCTGGCCGGAAAGGCACAAAAGAAGTAGCTGACTTGTACCGCCAGGAATGCGCCTGTCGCTATGCAAAACCAGGATACCAGCGTCCCGCGGCCATGGAAGAAAAAGACGATCGGGGCGAGCGCGAAGGTCAGCATGCTGCCCCAGAACTCGACCGTCATGGTCCACAGGCTGCTGTCATAATATTTGTCGCCGTAAATGAACGACCGCCAGGCCCCTTGCAGGAACGCATCGGAGAAACTCGCTGTCTCCCGCGACAGCACCTTTGGAGCATTGCCGAATCTGCCGAGCCACTCAGATTGGGTGACCGCCGCCGCATCCTCGAAGAAATACAGGTCGAGCTTGAAGAGGACACAGGACAAGAGAACCACGACAAGCACGGGTCCAGCCAGACGAGGCAAACGTCTTATGGCACCCAGCCACAGGTCTTGCGCCTCGCGGGTCTGAAAATAACGCTTCACAAGCACATAGGAAGAGAGCACGAAAAACAAGTAGACGGCGGAGCCGCCATTGAAGGCGATGAAAGCCGGACTTGTCTTGAGCGATTGCGCCGCCTTGTCTCCCTCTCCTATCGCCAACGGCGCAAAAGCACGCAAACAGTGCCCATTCAGAACAATGAGTGCCGCGACACCTCTCAACAATTCGAGTGAAGCATCCTTGTGCAAGTAGGGCCTTTTTTCTTGGAAAATTGCCCGTTTAGCGCACGAGAATAATCTTCCAGGTGAACAGCGTGTGCCGTCACCGAAGATCTTACCCCGATGTGCATTAAATTATTGTTCACACAAGCACAGCCGGGCCAATCCGGGCGGGTCCGTGCGGAAGCTTTGACAGCGACGTATTACAGGTCCGTCAGGAATTTGGCGAAGGTCATCGACCCTTCGGGCCAGGGACCAAAGCCCGAATCCGCGTTGAGATGACCGGTCTCGCCGGCATCGACGAACAGCGAGCCCCAGGCTCCGGCAATATCCTCGGCCACATCGAAGGCGCAGAACGGATCGTTGCGGCTGGCGATCACGATGGACGGAAAGGGCAGCGGCTCGCGCGGGTAGGGGCCGAAGGTCATCAGGTGCCTCGGCCTGATCTCGGGATTGGCGACATCGGGCGGCGCCACGAAGAAGGCCCCGGCAACCGGCTTGCGGAACTGCGGGATGGCTTGCACGGCCGTGGCCACGCCGAGTGAGTGCGCGATCAGTACGACCGGCCTCTCGGCTTCGTTGACCGCCTTGGCTACGCTGGTTGTCCAGTCGTCGCGCACCGGCTTCGACCACTCGGCCTGCTCGACCCTGCGCGCCGTCGACAGCTTCGATTGCCAGCGGCTCTGCCAATGGTCGGGCCCGGAATTGGTGTAGCCCGGCACGATGAGAATATCTGCTTCCTTGACCTTCATGGCGCCTGAAATAGCGAGCCAAGTCGCTTCGTGCAACGGGTCATGAACAGGGCTCTTGATCACAATAGTGAACAGGATGTTCGCTTCTTCGCGTCTTGTGTGAACGATACCGATGGAGGAAAGGTGGCCAGGAAAAGAAACAGCCGTGTGCGGAAGCCCTCACTTTTGGAACTGACACGACGTATGATGATTGGCGGTGCGGGGCTTCTTGCCTTGGGAGCTTCACCGCAGGCCGGTCGATCGGAGCATTTGATGAGTGAACTGCCCTTTGCCGCCACCACGCCGGTCAGCGTTGCCCGCGTTGGGTTGAAAGCGCGCGATGCCGAAAGTCTTGCCGCATATTACCGCAGCGTCGTCGGTCTGCAGGAATTGAGCCGTGCCGACGGTGCGATTACGTTGGGCGCCGCCAACCGTCCCTTGCTGGTCATCGAGGCCGATGCTTCTGCCAAGCCGGATGATCCGCGCAGCGCCGGCCTGTTCCACACGGCCTTCCTGCTGCCCAGCCGCGCCGATCTCGGCCGCTGGATCAACCACGCCATCGCCGACAAGATCGCTATCGAGGGTGCCTCCGACCATCTGGTCAGCGAAGCGCTGTATCTGACCGATCCCGAAGGCAACGGCATCGAGATCTATGCCGACCGCCGTCCGCAGGACTGGAAGTGGAATGGCGACAAGATTGCCATGGCGACAGAGCGATTGAACATTCCGTCGGTCGTTGCCGAAGTGCCGACGGGTGACGCCGGCTGGCAGGGAGCGCCGGAAAACAGCATTATCGGCCATGTCCACCTGCGGGTCGGCCGACCGGAAGACGCCGAGGCCTGGTGGAACCAGGAGTTCGGCTTCGACACGGTGGCCAAATATGGCGGCCAGGCGGTGTTCCTGTCGTCCGGCGGCTACCACCACCACATCGGCGCCAACGCCTGGCGGAGTTCGGGCGCCGGTCGCCGCGATCCAAGCAGGTCCGGTCTGGCTTGGGTCGAAATGCGTTCAGACAATGTGACCAGCCCGATTACCCGCGAAGATCCTTGGGGCACGGTGATCAGGACTGTTCCCGGCAAAGCCTGATTGCTATTTTGGCGAGAGCGTCTTTCTCCCGTATCGTGCGGGTAGAAAGCGCGTCTCAGGCTTCTCCGAACACCCGCTTGAAGATCGTGTCGACATGCTTGGTGTGATAGCCGAGGTCGAATTTCTCGCGGATTTCAGCTTCCGGCAGCGCTGCGGTCACTTCCTTGTCGGCGAGCAGTTCCTCAAGAAAATCAGCGCCTTGCTCCCACACTTTCATGGCGTTGCGTTGCACCAGCCGGTAGGAGTCTTCTCGCGACAGGCCGGCCTGCGTCAGTGCCAGCATGACGCGCTGCGAATGCACGAGACCGCGGAACTTGTTCATGTTCTTCAGCATGTTGTCGGGATAGACCAGCAGCTTGTCGACGACGCTGGTCAGCCGTGACAGCGCGAAATCGAGCGTCACCGTGGCGTCCGGCCCGATCATGCGCTCGACGGAGGAGTGCGAGATGTCGCGCTCGTGCCAGAGCGCCACATTCTCCATCGCCGGCAGCGCCATCGACCGGACCATGCGGGCAAGACCAGTGAGATTTTCGGTCAGCACCGGGTTGCGCTTGTGCGGCATTGCCGACGAGCCCTTCTGGCCCGGCGAAAAATACTCTTCCGCCTCCAGCACTTCGGTGCGCTGCAGATGCCGGATCTCGATCGACAGCCGTTCGATCGACGAGGCAATGACGCCGAGCGTGGCGAAGAACATGGCGTGGCGGTCGCGCGGGATCACTTGCGTCGAGACCGGCTCGGGCTTCAGGCCGAGCTTTGCCGCCACATGTTCCTCGACATAGGGGTCGATGTTGGCGAAGGTGCCGACCGCGCCCGAAATCGCGCAGGTGGCAATGTCTTCGCGCGCATGCACCAGGCGCTCGCGGCAGCGCGAGAATTCGGCATAGGCCTGCGCCAGCTTGACGCCAAAGGTGGTCGGCTCGGCATGGATGCCGTGGCTGCGGCCGATGGTGACGGTGTCCTTGTGCTCGAACGCACGGCGCTTGAGCGCTGCGAGCAGGCCATCGATGTCGGCGAGCAGGATGTCGCTGGCGCGGGTAAGCTGCACGGCAAAGCAGGTGTCGAGCACGTCCGACGAGGTCATTCCCTGGTGGATGAAACGGGCGTCCGGCCCGACGAATTCGGCAAGATGGGTCAGGAAGGCGATGACGTCGTGCTTGGTGACGCGCTCGATCTCGTCGATCGCCTCGACATCGAATTTTGCAGCACTGCCCTTTTCCCAGATGGTTTTGGCCGCTTCCCTGGGGATGACGCCGAGTTCGGCCAGCGCATCGCACGCATAGGCTTCGATTTCGAACCAGATGCGAAACCGGGTTTCGGGCGACCAGATGGCGACCATTTCCGGCCGGGAATAGCGAGGGATCATCGGTCAGTCCTGACGTATCGAGAGGTTTGCCCGCGTCCTAACAGAGGCGAGCAAAATGCTCAACGCTGCTGGCGCGCAAACCAGACGCTCGCGGCAAACAAGGCCACGAAACCAAGCGGAAAATAAAGCCGGATGCCCAGCACCACGAACTGGTAGAGCGCAATCAAGGTCGTGAAGACGAACTGGAGGGCCCAGGTGTGGGTGAAGGCAGGTGCATGCCACTCGGCATAGTAGGAGCGGTACTGCAGGGCAAACAACCCAGAGGTCAGGCCGACCGTTGCTGCGGCAAGGCACACGAAGGCTGCTGCGAAGGCGACTTCCCAGCGCCTGCCCTGCGAGACCAGCTTCGCGGCAAACAGGCCGATCGGAAAGGCCAGCGCAGCTCCCACAGCAAACAGGAGGGTGACAATGCGGATTTTCGCCGGGGTCTCCCAGTTGTCCAAGAACAAGTTGACGAGCGCGCTGGCACCCATCGTCACCGCCCACAACAAGGCGCCGAAAAACGCGATGCGAAGTTCCGGCATCGCGTGGCGAAGGCGATTCAGGGCGCGATTGCGCCTGGCAGTTTGAACAGGGGATGTCACAGGCGGCCGGTCACCGCGATCCAGCGAAAGTCCGGCCCCTCGAAGCCGTATTGGCGCACCGCGATCAGCACCGCATAGGCGCTGAGACTGTCCATTGAAAAGGTTTGCACGGCGCCAATGCGATAGCCGTTCGGGCAGCCCCGGCTTTTCGGTACCGCCTTGTCCTCGTGCAGCAGCTTGGTGGTGCCACCATCCTGTGCCTCGATACGCAGCAAGCGAAAACCGTTGATCTCGCCCTGGCTCTGGCAGCCTTCGGTGTTGTTCATGCCCAGCTCATCGAGGCGGAACTCGAGCGGCTGATCGACCGGGGAGAAGATCGGGCGCGGGTTGACCGCTATCCGGTGCGGATCGGCCGAAAGCTCGGTCACCGGGTTGAAACCAGCTGTTATGCCGCGGTTGGCGCTCAGTTCCGCCTCACCGACAATGGCTTCGCCCTTTTGCCGGGCCTGAAGGCGCACTGCTTCCAGTTTGGCGTTCTCGTCCTCGAGCCGTACCCGGATCGGCGTGCCCTTGAGAAAGCTGTCGGTGCTGGTGTCGATATAATAGCGGTTGGCATAGGGAAAGCCCGATCCGTCCTGCACGCCATATTCCTCGAAAGCGAAGACACTGCCGTCCTTGGTGAAGCCCAGGATTTCAAGTTGGGCAACGTCGCCGGCACGGGCAGCCATCGATGTCACAAACTGTCCAAGCAGGGCAACGGCAAACAGAAAGAGCATTCGCATCGGTTCTTCACCCCTCGGCCGTGATCGCCTCCATCCACTACCACGACGGAATCAAAACGTCGCGCAGTGCCAAAGCCCGATGCATCCAATCGGCCCGTCATTTGTTATCGTCGGCAGTCCCAATGGAGAACCACCATGACCGACACCAGCAAAATTCGTGAGCATATGGAAGTCGTCGGCGCCGATGGCGTGCATGTCGGCACCGTCGACAAGGTCGATGGTCAGCGCATCAAGCTGATTAAGGCCGATAGCGGCAAGGGCGCTCACAAGGGCCATCACCATTATGTTCCCGTGAGCCTCATTGCCGAGGTCGACGGCAACAAGGTGTGGCTGTCCGCGAATTCCGATGTCGCGGTGACCTTCGAGGAAGAAAAATCCGATCGGGTATGATCGAGGGCCTCTGTTTATCTCAGGCGCGATGACCAGACCGGAAACAGATCGTTTTCGGCCGGCGTCGCGGCAAACACGCCGCGGCTGATGGCGCGCGCCATTGTGGCGCCGGCTGCGGCATAGAGGTCGATTGCCGCGTCGGCCGTGAGTTCGATGCCACTCGTGCCAGTTGCCAGCGCGAATACCAGGTCGCCATCGGCCGGCGTGTGCGTCGGCCAGATGGCGCGCACGAAGCCGTCATGCGCCGAGATTGCCAGGCGCTTTGCGGCAGCCTTGGTGAGAACCGCGTCGGTGGCGATGATAGCGATGGTGGTGTTGCCGCCGGTCTCCATCTGTCTACCCATGTGCTTGTCGCGGTATTTCAGCAGGATCCGCTTCGCGTCGTCCGGCATCGGCGAGGGATAACCAAGGCCGCCGAATTCGTCGCCGATTTCGAACGGTGCTGCCCAGAAATGGCGAGTTCGGCTGATGGTTGCCGAGCCGGTCGGATTGACGGCGGCCAGCGCACCGATGGTGATGCCGTTGTCCAGCAGCGTCGAAGCCGAGCCGAGGCCGCCCTTCAGCCCCGAAGTCAGCGCACCGGTGCCGGCGCCAATGGTGCCGAGCTCGAAATCGGCAGCGGCGTTTTGCGCTGCTTCATAGCCAAGCTCGCGGTAGGGTGGATAAAGGCCCCAATCCTTGTCGCCGCCATTGCGCAGGTCGAACAGGATCGCCGACGGCACGATCGGCACGCGAAAGCCTCCGACCTCCAGGCCGATGCCGCATTCGCGCAGCGCCGCCTGCACGCCGGATGCAGCGTCGAGGCCGAAAGCCGAACCGCCCGAAAGCACTACGGCGTGCACCACATCGACCGAATTGTGCGGTTCGAGCAGGTCGGTCTCACGGGTGCCCGGCGCACCGCCCAGGATCTGAACGCCGGCCACCGTCGGTTCGTCGCAGAGCACGGTCGTCACGCCGGATTTCAGCTTGGCATCGGACGCATTGCCGACGCGCAGTCCGGCAACGTCGGTGATCAGGTTGCGCGGGCCGGTGCGAAACATCAGTTGCTTTCCAAAGGCGCAAAGCGCGTGCCGTCGAACCGGAAAACGCGGTAGGGGCTCTGGCTGAGGTCGCCTTTTGCGTCAAATCGGATCTGCCCGATCGCAGTGGTGAAATCCTGTCCGGTCAGGGCCTCGGTCAGTGGCTTGCCCGAGCCCTCGGACAAGGTTGACGCCGTTTTGGCGATCTCGATCGCCGCGTAGGCGGGCAGCGTATAACCGTCGGGCACGACCTTCTGCGTGGCAAAGGCCGACAATAATTTGGGGTCGGCGACATCGGCCCATTCCGGCGGTGCGATCATCAATGTTCCCACGGCATAGGGTACGTCGCCGGTCGGTGTGCGGAGGTTCTCCCCGCCGGCAAAGACGATGCCGGCCTGGAGCTGTGCGGCATCGCGGCCCATGATGGCTATGTCGTCGCCGTCGCCGCCGGCAAACACATGCGTGGCGCCGGCCTTCTTCAGCCGGCCGATCATGCCAATCTGATTGTCGAGCTGCGGCCGGAACGTGTCGACGAATACCGGTTTCAGCGCTGCCTGCTCGGCGGCCGCCCGCAACGTCTCGGCGATTTCGCGGCCATAGATGGTGCCGTCGTCGATGACGGCGAACAACTCGCCTTGCCACAGATGAGTGAGGGTGGAGGCGACGGCGTTGCGCTCATCGTCGCCGCGTGGCCCGAGGCGAAAGACCGGCCAGCCTGTCTTGGCGCGGCGGTCGGTCAGGCTTTCGGTTCGCACGCCAACGGTAATGACTGGAATGTTGGCATCCCTGAGGATCGGCATCGCCGCCTCGATCGCCTCGGTGCAAAGGAATCCGACCACGACATTGACCTTGGCTGCGACGAATTCCCTGGCCGCGGCAGCGCCTCCGTCCGCAGTGCAGGCGTCATCCACGATCTTGAGTTCTATGCCGTTCGCTAGGGCCGCCTGACCAGTGCCGGCCTCGATCTGCTTGCCGAGAATGGCCGATGGTCCAGAGAGAGGCGCTGAGACGCCGACCACCAGCGTCTGGGCATTCGCATCACTGGCCAGAAACAGCCAGAACAGCGCCGCTATCGTTCTTGTCCTGGGTCGCATTCTAGCGATGAGGTCCTCTGTGCCGGTCTTATGCTGCTGGCACCTATTTATCGCCAAGACCTAAAGCCTGCCCGACCTTGGTGCAACACGCGAATTTCGGGATATGGCTCAAGCACTTCGCTTGTGGCAGGCTATGTATGGCCATATATGTCGGTAGGATCCTGACCATGGAAAATATACGGTGCTGAAGAAGAACGAAATTGGGCCGCAGGCCTACCGCGACGCCATGAGCCATTTTGCCGGCCACGTCCATGTTGTCACCACCGATGGGCCGGCCGGCAAGCGCGGTGCGACGGTGATTGCGGCCTGTTCGGTCTCCGACACCCCGCCGACCATTCTGGTCTGTCTCAACCGCGAAAATCCCAAGAATGAGCCGTTCGTGAAAAACGGCAAATTTGCTTTGAACACCCTGGCCTCGCACCAGGAGCCGCTGTCGATCGGGTTTTCCGGCATCACCGGCCTGCCGGTCGAGGAGCGCTTCGCGCTTGGCGAATGGGACGTGATCTCCACCGGCGCGCCAACTCTGAAGGGTGCGCTCGCCGTGTTCGACTGCGAATTGATCGACACCAAGGACCTGGCCACGCATCGTGTGCTTTTTGGCAAGGTGACAGGCCTTCGGATGGGCGATAATTTGCGGCCGCTGATCTACCACGCCCGCGGCTACCACGTTCTGGAAAGCGGAGCGCCGGCTTTCACGGAGAAAGAATGACCGAGCTGAAACCGCGCGCCGCGCCGCGGACGATCGACGAGACGCTCGATCTCCTGACCGGCGCGGATTATGTGGCGGATCGGTCGCTGGCGACCGTGCTGTTCCTGTCGTTGCGCATGAAGCGGCCGCTGTTCCTCGAGGGCGAGGCCGGCGTCGGCAAGACCGAAATCGCCAAGGTGTTGGCGCAGGCGCTCGGCCGTCGGCTGATCCGCCTGCAGTGCTATGAAGGCCTCGACGTCTCGTCCGCCGTCTATGAGTGGAACTACGCCGCGCAGATGATCGAGATCCGCATGGAGGAGGCGGTCGGCAAGGTCGAGCGCTCCGCCATGGAGCGCAACGTCTTTTCCGAAAAATATCTTATCCGCCGCCCGGTGCTCGATGCGCTGACCGGCAAGGCGGGGGCTGCTCCGGTCTTCCTGATCGACGAGCTCGATCGCACCGACGAGGCGTTCGAAGCCTTCCTGCTCGAAATCCTGTCGGACTTCCAGGTCACGGTGCCTGAACTCGGCACCATCAAGGCGGACGAGCCGCCGATCGTGATCATCACGACCAACCGCACCCGCGAGATCCACGATGCGCTGAAGCGGCGCTGCCTCTATCACTGGGTCGACTACCCCAATGCCGAGCGCGAGCTGGAAATCGTGCGCCGCAAGGTACCGCAGGCAAATCAACGGCTTTCGGCCGAAGTGGTCTCCTTCATCCAGAAGCTGCGCCAGATCGAGCTGTTCAAGGTGCCGGGTGTCGCCGAAACCATCGACTGGGCCGGCGCGCTGACCGAGCTCGACAAGGTGGCGCTCGATCCGGAAACCGTATCCGACACGATCGGCGTGCTGTTGAAATACCAGGACGACATTGCCCGCATCGAACAGGGCGAAGGCCGGCGCATCCTCAACGAGGTGAAGGCCGAGCTTTCGGCGGCGGAGTAAGCGATGCCGATCCAGGAGCCGAAACAAGCGAAGGCCGACGGGCGGATCGCCGACAATATCGTTTATTTCGCCCGCACTCTGCGCAAGGCCGGCATGCGGGTCGGGCCCGCCTCGGTCAAGGATGCCATCGAGGCGGTTCTCGTCGCTGGCATCGGCTCGCGTGACGATTTCTACTGGACGCTGCACGCCGTGCTGGTGTCCAGGCATGAGGATCACGCCATTTTCGACGAAGCCTTCCGGCTGTTCTGGAAATCGCGTGAACTGATCGAAAAGATGCTGGCGATGTTTTCGCCGGTGGCGCCTGACAACAGGGAAAAGCAGAAGCCCCGCGCAGCCGAGAACCGCGTCAGCCAGGCGATGTTCGAAGGCCACCAGAAGAGCCAGCCAGCCCAGGAAATCCCTGAGATCGAGGTCGACGCCCGGTTCACTTTTTCCGGCAACGAGGTGCTGCGAGGCAAGGATTTTGCCCAGATGAACGCGACCGAGATGGCCGACGCAAAGAAGGCGATCGCGCAGCTGCGGCTGCCTTTCGACATGGTGCGAACGCGGCGCTTCAAAGCCGACGCGCAGGGTCGCCGCGTCGATCCGCGCGCCATGATGCGTTCAGCCGCGCGCACCGGCGGCGAACTGATCCTGCCGAAATTCCGCTCAGCTCGCGAAGTTCATCCGCCGCTGGTTGTGCTGGCCGACATTTCCGGCTCGATGAGCCAGTACACGCGCATCTTCCTGCATTTCCTGCATGCGCTGACGGAAAAACGCCGGCGCGTGCACACGTTCGTTTTCGGCACCCGGCTGACCAACCTGACCCGTCAGATGCGCCATCGCGACCCCGATGCCGCCCTTGCCGATTGTTCGACTGCGGTCAGGGACTGGTCGGGCGGCACCCGCATTGGCGACACGCTGGCCGAGTTCAACCTGATATGGTCGCGCCGCGTGCTGGGGCAGGGTGCGGTCGTGCTTTTGATCACCGACGGGCTGGAGCGCGACGATGTCGCCGGCCTGTCGGAGGAAATAGAGCGCCTGCACAAATCCTGCCGGCGGCTGATCTGGCTGAACCCGTTGCTGCGTTTCGACGGCTTCCAGGCGCGCGCCCGCGGCGTCAAGGCGATGCTGCCGCATGTCGACGAGTTCCGCTCGGTGCACAATCTCGATGCGCTGGCCGATCTCTGCGCGTCGCTGGACAAGAAGTCGGCACAATCCGTTGATCCGCGCCGATGGATGCACGCTGGCGCGAGGCATGCCGCATAACCATATCTTTCTCATCCGAAAAACAGATCCTCGAGAAAAACAGACTTCTGGAGAAACGGTCATGGAAAACAGCATTTATCTGGATGAGGCCCGCGACCCCTTGATCATCGCGGAAGGCTGGATGAAGGACGGCAAGGACGTGGCCATCGCAACAGTGGTCGAGACCTGGGGTTCCGCGCCCCGACCTGCAGGCAGCCATCTGGTCATCGACGCCGACGGCAATTTCCACGGTTCTGTCTCGGGCGGCTGTGTCGAAGGCGCTGTTGTCACCGAGGCGATCGACGTCATCGACAGCGGCAAGGCAAAAATGCTGGAGTTCGGTGTTGCCGACGAAACCGCCTGGCAGGTCGGCCTGTCCTGTGGCGGCCGTATCAAGGTCTATGTGGAAAGACTGGGCTGATCTCGGATGGATCCCTATGCGCTGAAAACGCTCAACGCCGAACGCCGCGCTCGCCGCGCAGCGATCCTGGTCACCGATCTCGGTGACGGCCGCGACCGGATCGTGCGCGAAGGCGATCAGGTCGCAGGCGATCTCGGCGCCGCGATCGCCAGGGCGTTTCGCACAGGCAATTCCGGTTCGGTCGAGGCCGAAGGACGAACCTTCTTTCTCAATGCACATCTGCCACAGCCGCGTCTCCTGGTGATCGGCGCGGTTCACATCAGCCAGGCGCTGGCGCCGATGGCGAAAATCGCCGGTTACCCCGTGGAGATCATCGACCCCCGCACCGCTTTCGCCACGCCGGACCGCTTTCCCGACGTGGCGCTCCATGCCGAATGGCCGGAGGATGTTCTGAAGCGCCAGCCGCTCGACAGCTACAGCGCACTTGCCGCCGTCACCCATGACCCGAAGATCGATGATTTCGCGCTGAAGGCGGCGCTGGATGCGAACTGCTTCTATGTCGGAGCGCTCGGCAGCAGGAAGACGCATGCCAAGCGTGTCGAACGCCTGCTGGCGCTCGGCGCAACCGCCGATCAGATCGCTCGTATTCACGCGCCGATCGGGCTCGATATTGGTGCTGCCAGTCCGGCTGAGATCGCGGTTGCGGTGCTGGCGCAAGCGATCCACGCCTTTCGCTCGCGTGGTCTCGATGCCTCCGCATCGGCCCCAAAATCGAAATCGATTTTGGAAAAGCACGATGCGTAGATTCAAAATAGCAGAGCGTCCTTTGCGCGTCCAAAAGGACGCGCGGCGCTCTACGGGCGCGGCGGCGTGAAATTCGGGCCTATCCCGATCGAGGCGGCTGAAGGCGCGGTGCTGGCGCATGCCACCACCGCTGGTGAACGGCGCTTCCGCAAGGCGCACAGGCTGAGCGCCGAAGACGTGGCGCTGTTGCGGGCCGCCGGTATTTCTGAGGTCGTTGCGGCTGTGCTGGCTGCCGACGACCTCAGCGAGGATGCCGCCGCGCAGGCGATCTCCGAGGGTATGGCCTTTCGCGGCATCGAGGTCAGGTCGGCCGCGACCGGGCGGGTCAATCTCCATGCCAACGCGTCGGGTATCTTCACGGTCGATGCCGCGATGGTTGACGCCCTCAATGCCATCGATCCGGCCATCACCATCGCCACGCTGGCGCAGCATGCGCCGGTCGAGAAAGGCCAGATGGTCGCGACGGTGAAGATCATTCCCTTCGCGGTCAGTTCGGCCCTGGTCGATGCTGCGACAAAAATCTGCGCCGGTGGCGAGATCTTTGTCGTCAATGCCTACCAGCCGGTGCGTGTCGGCGTCATCCAGACGGTTCTGCCGGGCATCAAGCCAAGTGTGCTGGACAAGACGCTGCGCGTTACCGAAGCGCGGCTGGCGCGCACGGGCGGCAGGCTGACGGCGGAGCATCGTACGCCGCATGAGATCGCACCGGTGGCGGAAGCCACGGCCTCGCTGGCGCGAGACAACGACATGGTGGTGATCTTCGGCGCCTCGGCGATGAGCGATTTCGCCGACGTGGTTCCGGCGGCCATCGAGAGGGCAGGTGGGACTGTCATCCGCGCGGGCATGCCGGTCGATCCCGGCAATCTGCTGGTGCTCGGCACGCTCGACGGCAAGCGCGTCATCGGCGCGCCCGGTTGCGCCCGCAGTCCCAAGGAGAACGGCTTCGACTGGGTTCTGGATCG
Organism: Mesorhizobium sp. M0830; assembly: GCF_040319965.1. Classification (NCBI taxonomy): domain Bacteria; kingdom Pseudomonadati; phylum Pseudomonadota; class Alphaproteobacteria; order Hyphomicrobiales; family Phyllobacteriaceae; genus Mesorhizobium; species Mesorhizobium sp. M0830. The sequence continues at coordinate 43,958 of NZ_JAMYOR010000039.1, forward strand.
GTTGATCGCCGGCCTTGACGTGACTGCCAAGGATATTGCCGGCATGGGGGTCGGCGGGCTGCTGATGGAGATCCCGACACGCCCGCAGCCGCGCGAACCGCTGCCGGCGAAAAGCCAGCTCAAGGTCGGCATCGTGCTGCTGGCGGCTGGTCGGTCGAGCCGCATGGGCGGACCCAACAAGCTGCTGGCGTTGTTCGACGGCAAGCCGCTGGTGCAACGCACCGCCGAGCGGGCGCTCGGCTCGAAGGCTTCCGGCACGATTGTCGTCACCGGCCATCAGCGCGAGCGGGTGCGCGCCGCTCTGGCGGGCCTCGACGTGACCTTCGCCGACAATCCCGATTTTGCCGAGGGCCTGTCCACCTCGCTGAAGGCCGGCATTGCCTATCTGCCCGAGAGCTCCGCCGGTGTGATGATCGTTCTCGGCGACATGCCGGGAGTCGCGTCCGACGATCTCGACAGGTTGATCGACGCCTTCCGCAAGGCCGGCGGCAATTCGGTGGTTCGCGCTACACATAATGGCAAGCGCGGCAACCCGGTGCTTTTGCCGCGTTCGCTGTTTCCGGCGATCGCCCATCTGGAAGGCGACACCGGCGCACGCCATCTGGTCGAGACCGAAGGGCTCGATGTCATCGATGTCGAGATCGGTGCGGCGGCGTCTGTCGATGTCGACACCCGCGAGGCGCTGGAAAGCGCCGGCGGCGTGCTGCAGGATTGACAAACCCGAGCCGAATTACGCATGCCAGGGGATGACTTCATCTTCCATGTTGGCGCTTTTACCCCCCTCTGGCCTGCCGGCCATCTCCCCCTCAAGGGGGGAGATCGGCAGTTTCGCCGATGGTGCTCGATCTGCAACTTTGGAGATTGGCGAAAGCCGAAGGCGCATCCAATCTCCCCCCTTGAGGGGGAGATGGCCGGCAGGCCAGAGGGGGGCGTGCCGCGCGTTCCTCACAGCAATGCTTTTCTTGGTTTCTTCAGCCACCCACGCCAATGCGCTCGAACTAAAACCCTTCAAGGACGATCTCTTCGCCTATCCGGCCACGCTGTCGTCCGACACCAATGGTGCTTACACCGTCATCGACTATCGCGAGATGCGCGACATCAACCAGCGTGACCAGGTGCCGGAGCGCCGGGTGAACGCCCAATACACCGACACCGGCGTTCGCAAGGTGCAGCAGGACCTGCTCTTGAAGACCGATGCCGGCGATGTCAGGCATATTGCCGTCGGCAAGACCGAGGGCGCCGGCATCATCGTGCTTTATCTGCACGGGCAGGGCGGCAGCCGCAAGCAAGGCGTCGACGACTTCACCTTCGGCGGCAATTTCAACCGACTCAAGAACCTGATGGCCGGCAATGGCGGCCTCTACCTCAGCCCGGATTTTTCCGATTTCGGTGACACCGGCGCCGCGCAGGTGGCGGCCCTGATCAATCACTATGCCGAACAATCACCGGGCGCAAAGATCTTCGTCGCCTGTGGCTCGATGGGCGGTGCCCTGTGTTGGAAGCTCGCCGCCCGCAATGATGCCGGCCGGCGCATCAACGGGCTGCTGCTGCTCGGCTCGCTATGGGACGAGAGTTTCCTGGCAAGCCCCGCCTTCAAGCGTCACGTCCCGGTCTTCTTCGGCCAGGGCAGCCATGACGTGGTTTTCCCGATCGAAAAGCAGGAAGCATTTTTCCGCTCGATCATCGCCAGATCGAAAGCCTATCCGTATCCGACCCGCTTCGTCCGTTTCGAGACCGGCACCCATGGCACCCCGATCCGCATGACCGACTGGCGCGGCACGCTCAACTGGATGCTGTCGAAGGCGCCTTGATGCATATCGGCCAAAGTGCAGTGGGTTTGGCGATCATGGCTCGGCCGATATCCTCTTGCTGGTGTAGACTGACATGATCCAACAACTCGGAAGCACGGCGATGGACGCTCGCCCCTTCAATATCCAGATTCCGAACGAACAACTTGAGGAGCTCCAGGACCGTCTTCACGCAACGCGATGGCCAGTTCCGCTAATCGAAACAGGCTGGAACGATGGGGCCGACCTGCCGTTCATGGAGCGCCTTGCGGATTACTGGCGAGATCGCTTCGACTGGAGAGCGCAAGAGGCGCGGCTGAACAGGCTGCCGCAATATCTGGCTAGGGTGAACAACCTGGATGTCCATTTTGTCCACCAGCTGGGCACCGGACCGGCGCCGCTGCCGCTGATCATCACGCATGGCTGGCCCGGTTCCTTCATCGAAATGGAACACATCATTCCATTGCTGACGGATCCATCTGCCCATGGTGGTGACCCGGCCGACGCTTTCCACGTTGTGGTTCCCTCGTTGCCCGGATACGGCTTCTCGCAGGCGCCGACGGAACCCGGCTTCCACTCCGGCCGCATCGCGGAGCTATGGGTGCAGTTGATGTGCGGGCTCGGCTATGAGCGCTTCGCTTGTCAGGGCGGCGACATCGGCGCCGGCGTCTCCGCCTGGATGGCACGGCTCTTTCCTGAAAACGTGCTTGGCGTCCACGTCAATTACATTCCCGGGAGCTATCGGCCACCCTTGGGTGCAGATCAGCCGCCTGTCACCGTTGAGGAACAGGCCTTTCTGGACAAGGCTGCGGCTTGGGCGGCAACAGAGGGTGCCTATGCCCATCTGCAGGGCACGAAGCCTCAGACGCTCACTTATGCGCTGACTGACTCGCCGATCGGCCTCGCAGCCTGGATGATCGAGAAGTTCCGTTCCTGGAGCGATTGCGACGGTGACGTGGAACGCGCCTTTGGCATGGACGCGCTCCTTACGGACGTTTCTCTCTACTGGTTCACCAATGCGCTCACCTCATCCTTGCGGCTCTACAAGGAGAATCGGCTCTCCCCTCTTGCGTTCAAGGCGCAGGAACGCGTTTCGCCGCCACTTGGGGTAGCGCTTTTCCCCCGCGAGTTGCCAATGCCGCCGCGCTCCTGGGTGGCGAGGGTCTTCGACGTGCAGCGATGGACGCCGATGCCGCGCGGCGGCCATTTCGCTGCGCTGGAGGAACCGAATCTTCTGGTCCAGGACATTCGCGCCTTCTTTCGGCCAATGCGTTCGCGGCCTGAAACGAGAATGTGAACGAACGCGGCGTTCTTGAATCGAGTCTTGCCTACGGCGCGGTGTTGTAGTCGACAACTGTCTGCGGATTTTCCTCGCCGTCATAGGATGCATCGACGTCGTACTGGACCAGCGAAAAATCACCGTTGCGGAACAAATACGTGCCGGAGTCGGAGGCATCGCCGATGCCGCGCCATTTGTTGAACGTGGTGATCGTATGGGCGTCCGGGCCATAGTCGGAATTGGTGGCCCATCCGGTGGTGTGGAAGCCGATCACCGTCACGCTCAACAGCTTGCCGTCACTGTCGTTGTTCTCGTAGCGGATATCGGTCTCCGGTTCGGCGAACTGCAATTGCTGCACCGCCGAAAGCTCGTCGGTCATGTAGTAGACCGAATTTTCATTGTAAGCGGCGGCCGAACACGAAAAATGAAACAGCCGTGTTTCCTTGTCAGGATCGCCGGGCTGCGCATTCTTGTCCTTGTATTTGATCGAAAAGACCTCCGGCTCATCGGCCAGGAACTGCTTGTCGCATTGGTCGCCATACGTCGCCAGAAAGGCCTTCTTGGCCTTTTCCAGTGCCATGTCCTTCCTCGGCGGCGGCGGCCCGTCGCCGCAGCTTGGCGGCAATGCCTCTTCGAAATCGGCGGTGGAAGGCTTAAGCGCGCCTTTTTCGATGTGGATCGGATCGAAGGGCGGCGCGGCCTGGATTTGGGCATTCACCTGGCGCAGCGTATAGCAGCCGGCAAAGACCTTCTCGCCGCCGCTCTTGTCGGTGGCGCGGATGGCTACGGGGACGTTGTAGAAAATGCTGCCGGCGGCGCCCTCGTTCGAAACGGCCCCGGTCTCGACCTCGACTTTGTCGGTGCCGTCATAGCCCTTGACGAAACTGCCGAAATCCTTAGCCGGCTTCGTATCTCCGAAATAGCCCCAGGCGCGGGCGAATTCATGCCGGTTGATGGCGCTGTACAGCGAGCGGACCACCGCGTCGGCGCTCGACCGATCGTCGACATAGGGCGTTTCCGGCGCACCTTCGGCGGCCAGGGCCGTCTGGCCGATCGGGGCAAGGGCGAGCAAGGCAGTCGCTGCGAAAAGGGCGCGTCTCATCGGGTATCTCCGCTCGATGGGAGATTCCATGGCGATTGCGGCAACGTGGTGACGCTGGTTCGGCGGTCTTGAAGAATCGTGTGCGAAGGCGCTACGTCGCATCCGCCGGCGTTCGGCCGGACAGGAGATTTGACGTGGCAATATCGATGTATGAGGCATCCGTGCCTGTGTTTTCGGCCAGGCTGAAAGCACTTTCCAATGTGCTTGCGACCGCCGAACAGAATGCGATTGACCGCAAGATCGACCCGCAGGTGTTTTTGACGTCGCGGTTGGCGCCCGACATGTATGCTTTGACCCGGCAGGTGCAGATCGCCACCGACCATGCCAAGGGCGCGCCGTCACGGCTCGCCGGGCGCGAGGTGCCCAGATACGAGGACAACGAGGCGAGTTTCGCCGATGTCCAGGCGCGCATCGCGAAGACCCTGGACCTACTGGCGACATTTTCGGCGGCCGAGTTCGACGGCTCGGACGACAAGATGATCGAATTGAAGCTTGGCGGACGCGAAAGCTCGATGCCGGGCCTGCAGTATCTGCTGCATGTGGCCATGCCCAACTTCTATTTCCACCTCACCACCGCCTACGACATCCTTCGCCACAACGGCGTGCCGCTGGGCAAGGCGACGTTCCTGGGATCGCGCTAACGGATCGATGTCTTCGAGAAGTCCCGGACTGATCCGGGACATCTCGCGGCTCGATACGTTTAGCGAACGGACATTTCGCGGGCGATGCGGGGGAAATCGGCCGGCTTGATACCGATGTCGGCGCGGTCGGCGTTGCTCATCGCATCGAGCAGTGCGAGCGCCGAACGGTATCTCAGATGCTCCTGCGGCCGCGGCCGGGCGAACATTTCAGTGAAGAAACTCATGATTCAAGCCCCTAATTGGTCCTCCACGGCCACCAGTATAGCTGAATCGTGACGATTGTGCAGTGCAGCATTTGCATGCCTGCCATGTCTTGGCGGAGTTTTTCGCCATTTCCTGAACCGACCGAAACTTTTGGCGGACCGCATCGTAATGCTGGCTATGGCCGTTCTTCCTCGCCACTCCTGGCGAATTCCGGACCGCATGAAAGTGCGGTCCGGCTTTTCATTTCTGGGCTTGAGGAGTTGAAGCGGCGCACCCGCGCAACGGCTATCTTCGTTAAGATCGACGGCATGCAATTTTAACGAGCCGGTTATATGCTCTGAAGCTTGCACAGTCGGGCAAGGGGAGGCAGACATCGGCACTGGCGCCAAGCGTGATTTTGCTTCGTTGCTCGACGACCTCTTCGTCGCCTCCGACAAGGGCGACGGAATTGGGGGCGACGAGGCCCGCGCTCGTCCATCCATCCCGTTCGATTATCTCTCGGTGGCCGATGAACTCCATTCCGGCCGCATCAAGGTTTCCGCCACCGAATATCGCGAGGCCGGCGCCGATCTGGCGTCCGAATTCGCCGCCTTGCTCGATCATGCGAAGCTGGCTCTGGCAGGCGAAGAGCCAAAGCCCGAGGAGGAGCTGCCGCCGATCGATCCGGAATCCATCTCCGTCGAACTTGGTCTCAACCAGCCCAAGCAAATCGCCGATTTCAGCCGTATGCGCCGCAGTTTTGCCTTTGCCAATCATCCGGACCGCGTCGCGCCGCATCTGCGCCAGCGCGCCATGATCCGCATGCAGGTCGCCAATATGCTGATCGACGAGGCCAAGCGGCGCGCGGTGGCCGCCGCTCGCCGCTGAACGCGGCTGGCTCACGCAAAAGTCGGTCTGGCGAGGCTTGGAGAGTGCCTCTGCTTTCCGTAGGATGGGGCTTCCTCCCCCGCGCTGCCGCACCCTTTTCCTCCGGAGCAGATTTCCATGCACAAACGCCGTCTCGGTCGGACCGATCTTCTTGTTACCCAGATCTGCCTGGGCTCCATGACCTGGGGCCAGCAGAACAGCGAGGCCGAGGGCCATGCGCAGATGGACCTGGCCTTCTCGCGCGGCGTCAATTTCATCGACACCGCCGAGCTTTATCCGATCCCGCCCAAGGCGGAGACGCAAGGGTGGACCGAAAAGATCATCGGCAGCTGGATGAAGGCCAACCGCAACCGCGATAAGGTGATCCTTGCCTCCAAGGTCGTCGGTCGCACGGCCAACCGGTGGTTTCGCGGCGACAGGCCGTCGCGACTGGTGCGCGCCGATATCTTTGACGCCATCGAAAAATCGCTGGCCAAGCTCGGCACCGACTACATCGACCTCTACCAGATCCATTGGCCGGAACGGGACATCCCTTGGGGCGCCAATCCGACACGCATCGGTGCTGTATCGCCGCGCGCCGATTCTGTCGGCGCACCGGCCGACGAAACACCGATCGCCGAGACGCTTGCCGTGTTCAACGATCTGGTGAAGGCGGGAAAGATCCGCCATTTCGGCCTGTCGAACGAGAGTTCCTGGGGCGTGATGCGTTTCCTTGCCGAGGCTGACAAAGGGATCGGCCCGCGCGTTGCGTCGATCCAGAACGCCTACAATCTCGTCAACCGCACTTTCGAGGTGAACCTCGCCGAGGTCTGCGAACGCGAGCAGGTATCGTTGCTTCCCTATTCGCCGCTGGCGCAGGGTTATCTGACCGGCAAATACGATCATGGCGCGCGCCCGCAAGGGTCGCGCTCGCAGCTGTTCAATCGTGGCCAGCGCTATGAGACGCCCAACGCGGCGCAAGTGCAGCTCGAATACAATGAGCTGGCGCGCTCCTTTGGCCTGGAGCCGGCATTGTTTGCCAATGCCTATGTCTCAAGCCGGCCCTTCGTCACCTCCAACATCGTCGGCGCGACGACCCTTTCGCAGCTCGAGATGGCGCTGTCTTCCGTGGAAATCGTCTGGACCGAAGAGATGCAGAAGGCGGTGGATGCGATCCATCAGCGGGTCGGCAATCCCTGTCCCTGAACGGGATTGGATGTGGCCGAATACTCGATAATTCCAAGGGAGCGGGCGACAATGAATTTTCCGATAGAGCTGGTCCGCGAACGATTTCCGGCGCTGTCCCTGACCGACAAGGGCCGTCGCCGCATCTATCTCGACAACCCTGCCGGCACGCAGGTGCCACAGGCAGTAGCGGATGCCGTTTCGCGCTGTCTCTTGGCCACCAACGCCAACCTTGGCGGCTATTTCGAAACGACGATTGCCGCGCAAGCTGTCGTCGACGACGCGCATCAGGCGATGGCCGATTTCCTCGGTGCGGCGAGCTCCGAGGAAATCATCATCGGCGCCAACATGACGACGCTGACCTATCACATGTCGCGCACGCTCGGCCGCGCGATGCAGCCCGGCGACGAGATCATCCTCACCCGCATGGACCATGAGGGCAATGTCTCGCCATGGCTGCAATTGGCCGAGGATCTCGGTCTTGTCGTGCGCCGGCTGCCATTCGACGAAAAGAGCTGGCAGGTCGAAGAGGCAACGCTCGCTAGCCTGCTTTCAGACAGGACGCGATTGGTCGCCTTGAACTATGCCAGCAACCTGACCGGTTCCATCAATCGCGTGAAGGCGCTGACCGCCATTGCGAAACAGACCGGTGCGCTGGTCTATGTCGACGCCGTCCAGTTCGCGCCGCATGGCCTGATCGACGTGCAGCAGCTTGGCTGCGATTTCCTGATCTGCTCGGCCTACAAGTTCTTCGGTCCGCACATGGGCATTTTGTGGGGGCGGCGCGACGTCATCGATGGCCTGAAACCTTATAAATGCCGCTGCTCGTCGAATGGGCTGCCGGAGCGGTTCGAACTGGGCACGCCGCAAATCGAGTTGATGGCCGGTCTCACGGCCGCGGTCGACTATTTTGCCGACCTTGGCACGGCATGGGGCGAGGGTGGATCGCGAAGGCAGAAGATTGCCAAGGCATTTGAAGTCTCGATCGCCTACGAAAACCCGCTGGCGCAACGGTTGATCGAAGGTCTGTCCGATATCGAGGGTCTGACCATCCACGGCATCACCGATCCGAAGCGGATTGGCGAGCGCGTGCCGACCGTCTCCTTCACCGTCGACGGCATCGTGCCGGAGACGATAGTGCGGCAGATGAACGCCGAAAACATTTTCCTGTGGTCCGGCCACAACTATGCCTGGGAGATCGTCCACCAACTCGGCATTCCGGCTGAGCAAGGTGTCGTGCGCATCGGCATTGCCCACTACAATACGGCGGCCGAAATCGACGAGACGCTGGAGAGCGTGCACCGGGTCATCGCCATGCTCAGGCAGGAACGACCCTGACGCGCTTTCGCAACGAGGTCACCGCGACGTGCAGCCGAAGCCGGTGAGGAAGGCGGTGAGATTGTCGCCGAGTTCGTCGCAGAGATAACCGCCCTCCTGGACGATCACCGTCGGTAGGCCGAGCTTGGCAATGGCCTCGCCGATGCGCGCGAAACCCGGTGTCGTCACAGAAAGTCCGCCGAACGGGTCGCCCTCGAACGCGTCGAGGCCGAGTGCCACGACCAGCGCGTCGGGCGAAAAGGCTCGAATGCGCTGGAATGTCACCTCGAGTGCTTCGAGAAACGCCGCATCAGTGGATTTGCGCGGCAGCGGCAGGTTGAAATTGTAGCCGAGGCCGGGCCCTTCGCCGCGCTCGTCGGCGTGGCCCCAGAAGAACGGATAGAAGCGCACCGGATCGGCATGCAGCGAGACGGTGAGAACATCGGGCCGTGCATAGAAGATCCCTTGCGTGCCGTTGCCGTGATGCAGGTCGACATCGAGGATCGCGACGCGCGAAGCCGTCCTGCGCAAGACCTGCGCGGCGACGGCCGAGTTGTTGATGAAACAGAAGCCGCCGGCGACATCGGCAAAGGCATGGTGGCCGGGCGGGCGGCACAGAGCATAGGCGGCCGACGCGCCTGAAATCACCGCCTCGGCGGCTTCGACCGCGCTCCAGGCGCTCCACAGCGCGCTCTGCCATGTCTCGCCCGAGATTGGGCAAGCGGTGTCGGCCATGTGGTAGCCGGCCTGGCCGACCGCAGAGGCCGGATAGGAGCCGTTGCGCGCGATCGGGTGGATGTTGGGGATCACTTCGGCCGACGCGCCCTCGATGCGCTGCCAGCGAGCGTAGATATGCTCGAGGAAATCCAGATATTCCGGTGTATGCACCGCTGCGACCGGTCCGAGCCCGTGATTGCGCGGCCGCACGATCTCGCACCCGGCTGCTTTTGCGCCGGCTAATAACCTCTCAACGCGGTCCGGCTGTTCCGGATTGGGCTGCGCCGCACCGCTCGAAAGAAAGGCCTTGGGATCGTGGCGCTTCTGTTCCTCGGCATAGAAGGTTTTCATTCCTGCTCCCCGTTTTCGGTCGCATCGGCGAAGGCGAAAAAAGCCTCGCCGGTGATCTTCTGCGTCTGCTCGTAGCTCGACCAGGCGATGCCAAGCCTTTCATAAAAGGACTTGGCGCCCTCATTGTCGGCGTCGACGGAAAGTCGGAGATAGGCGCCGCCGTCTTTCCGGCACTGCGCCGCAACGTGCCGCAGCAGCCGCTCGCCGATCTTGCGGCCGCGAAAACGGTCCTCGACATAGAGGTCCTGCACATAGACACCAGGCCTCCCCATCCAGGTCGAAAAGATCGGGAAATATAGGCAGAGACCGGCGAACTCGCCGCCGACTTCGGCGATCAGGGTCGAAAAGGCGGGTTTTTCGCCAAAGCCATAGCGGCGGAGATCGTCGGCGGTGGAGATGATCTCTTCCGGTGCCCCGATGTGGGTCCCAAGTTTCAGGATCGATGCGTGGATGGTATCGACGTCCTCCACGCGGCCGGGGCGAAGGCGGACTTCTGATGGTTTGCTCACGACAGGCAGGGCGCCCAGGCGCCCCCCTCTGTCCTGCCGGACATCTCCCCCTCCAGGGGGGAGATTCGCAGCTTTGGCCTTGCCGCCCATCCCCTGACGTTGGAGATTTGCGAAAGCCGTTGTGACGGCCAATCTCCCCCCTTGAGGGGGAGATGTCCGGCAGGACAGAGGGGGGCCGGGCTGGACGCAACCATCTCAGTGATTCTCAAAACGCCACCCGATCGCCACCCTTCAGCGCCAGCATGTCGCGCGCTTCGGCGGGGGTGGCGACCTCCAGCGACGAGAATGCCACGGATGCGGCGCACTTGATCGGCATTGGACTTCGCCAGCTGACGGCCGTCATAGAGACTGTCTTCCAGGCCGACACGGACATTGCCGCCCATGGCTGCTGCGATCGAGATCAGCGGCATCTGCTGACGGCCGGCGGCCAGCACTGAGAACTGGTAGCCGTCGCCGAACAATTTGTCGGCGATCCGCATCATATGGACGAGATTGTCGGGATCGGCGCCGATGCCGCCCAGAATGCCCAGCACGAACTGGATGAACAGCGGTCCCGACACCAGCCCGCGGTCGCGGAAATGCGCCAGCGAGTAGAGATGGCCGACATCGTAGCATTCGAATTCGAAGCGCGTGCCACAGCCCTTGCCCAGCCTCTCAAGTACGCCATCCATATCGGCGAAGGTGTTCTTGAAGATTGTGTCCCGCGTCGCTTCGAGCAACTGCGGCTCCCATTCGTGCTGCCATTCCCGTGGCTTGTCGAGCATCGGAAACAGCGCGAAATTCATCGAGCCCATGTTGAGCGAGCACATTTCGGGCTCGGCCCGCAGCGGTGCAGCCAGCCGCTGATCCAAGGTCATTAACGACGAGCCGCCGGTGGTGATGTTGATCACCGCATCGGTCGCCTGCTTGATGCGCGGCAGGAACTGCATGTAGACGTCCGGATCGGCGGTCGGGCGGCCATCCCTGGGGTCACGGGCGTGCAGATGCAGGATAGAGGCGCCGGCCTCGGCCGCCGCGATCGCGTCGGCGGCGATCTGGTCCGGTGTCACCGGCAGATAGGGCGACATCGACGGCGTGTGCACCGAGCCGGTGACGGCGCAGGTGATGATGACTTTGCGCGGTGCCATTCTTTTACCCCTGGCCTTCGATCGGCAGGTCGAGCTCGGAGGCCAAAACCTCCAGCGAGTCGCCGATGATGGAGACGATCTCGCCGACCTGCTGGCTAGTGACGATCATCGGCGGCGCGACCATGAAATTGTCGCTGTCGACGCCGCCCTTGACCTTGCGGCCATAGATGATCAGCCCGCGCCCATACGCGAGGTCGAGCAGCCTCTCCGTGGCCTTCTTGGTCTGGTCGATCGGTTTCAAGGTCTCGGGATCGGCGACCATCTGGGCGCCGGTGAGCAGGCCCTTGCCGCGCACGTCGGCGATGAACGGAAACCGCTTGGCCAGCGCCTTCAGCCCATCCATCAGCACGTCGCCCATGGCAGCCGCGTTGGCGATCAGGTCGAGCCGGTCCATTTCACCAAGGACAGCCAGGCCGGCGGCGCAGGCCAGCGGGTTGCCGGCATAGGTATGGCCGTGCTGGAAGCCGCCGGAGGCAAGCAGCGGCTGCACCAGCCGCATCGGTGCGGCCAATGCGCCAAGCGGCGCATAGCCCGAGCCAAGTCCCTTGGACAGCGCGACAATGTCGGGCTTGCAGTTCCAGTGATCGCCGCCGAGGAATTTGCCGGTGCGGCCGGCGCCGCTCATCACTTCATCATGGATGAGCAAGATGCCGTAGCGGTCGCAGATCTCGCGGATGCGCGGATAATAGCTGTCCGGCGCCACCAGGGCTGAGGTGGCAGCACCACCGATCGGCTCCATGATGAATGCGACCACGCTGCCTGGGCCCTCCGCAAGGATCTTCTCCTCCAGCATGTCGGCATAGCGGATGCCGCGCTGTTCCATAGAAAGGTTGTCGCGGTCGCGCCAGGCGTTCGGCGCCGGCACGGACGGCATCACCCGCATCATCGGCTCGAACGTTTCGGCAAGCGCATCGTCGCCGGTGATCGACAGCGAACCCAGCGTGCCGCCGTGATAGGAGGGAAAGCGGGTGATCACCTTCCAGCGGGTGGCCTGGCCTGTGGCGACGGCCCATTGCCGCGCCAGCTTGATGCAGGATTCCGTCGCTTCCGAGCCGCCCGAGACGAAGAAGATACGGTCCATGCCTTCCGGCAGCTTGCCGGCGAGCTCCCGCGCAAGCTCCTCCGCCGGCTCGTTCTCGAAATGCAGCCGGTAGGCGAAGGTGGCGCGATCCATCTGCCGCTTCATGGCGTCCAGCACATTGCGGTTGGAATGGCCGATATTGGCGACCATCGGGCCGCTCGATCCGTCGATGAAGCGGCGGCCGTCCTGCGTCCACATGTAGATGCCCTCGGCGCGGTCGATCAGCGGCCGGCGCAGGCTCGACAGATAGAACAAATGCGATTCTCGCCGGGCTTCCGTGTCTTGAGCGGCGGTCTGGGCTTTCGACATGTCAGGACTTTCCGAGGTAACGATCGAGGACATTTTTTGTGACGCGTTCGACCATCGGGTCTTGTCTTAGCAGGCCGGCGACCCATTCGCAGCTTCCGGCGTGGAACACCTCGCCCTTGCCGCGCGGGAAATTGACGATCATGCCGTTGCCGCGTTTGACCTTTTCCAAATTGGCATCGCTCGCCTCGCCGAACAGCGTTTCGGCGGTGAAGCGACCATCCTCATCGGTGAGGAACTGGTCCTCGATTGGTATATCGGCACTTTCTTCCACCTGACTGGCCATGCCGACGGCGAGAACCTGCAGGCCATCAGGCGCGCCGCTGGTTTCCGTGGGGTAGGGCAGGCCGTCGCGTATCTCGAAGTCGAGCCCGTCGACCTCATAGCCATAGACATGGCTGTCGGCGCCCAGCAGGTCGCCATAGTAGATGCCGGTGCCGGCGAAGGCCCAGTGCTCCGGCCGGTAGACCGGGAAGCCGCGCACGCCGCGCGGCGCGCAACCGCCCCAGCCGGCATAGACGCCGCGCGTCGCATTGAGCCCGAAGGTCGCCGAACCAGGCCGGCCGATTTCCGGCGCTTCCCAGGAATTGGTGGCGCGGGTGACATCACCGCCGCGATAGACGGGATCTTCGGCGCGCGCGCGGTATTTGTAGCAGACCTGCCGGCGACCCTCATCCTCCAGCCGCGTCTGCCACATGAAATTGCCGGCAAAACGCGCCGCATGGCCGCCGCGGGTCACATAGGTGTCGACGGCGTCACGCATCTCCCAGGTCCAGTATTCGTCATGGCCGACAAAGACAACGCAGTCATAGCCGTCGAGAATTTCCGGCGAAAAATGCAGATCGTGCTGGCTGGCGAGATCGACCTGATAGCCGGCCTGTTCGACGAATCGGAAGAAGTGGCTGTCGTAACTGGCCCAGCCGGACGAAGCGTATTTCTTCGAATGGCCGGTGGCGAGCGCCCATTCCATGTGCGGATAGCGCGGCACCGTCTTCGGCGGTACGGCGACTTCCAGCGGCACGCGTGGTGCACCCTTCGGCAGCACCACGAAGCCACGGCACCAGGGGCGCTGCGTCGACACGATCGGCGAATACTGGTTGCGGTCCGGCCCGGTGATACCCTGGTAGTGGTTGGAGCCGCCCCACGTGTTGTAGGCGAGCCACGTCCCGGTCGCCGCCACCTGCAGCACACGGCCGGGCTTCTTGCCGGGCAGGGGCGCGGCGATGAAAATATGGTGGCAATGGATCGGCTTGCGGTCACGGCCATCGGCGGTCAGCGTCACCCGGTAGGCGCCGGATGGCCAGTCCGCCTCGACGCGGAATTCGAACGAGGCGTCCCAGCCGCAGCCTTCGACCGAACATTGGTCGGGCGTGTCCTGCCTGCGCGCCGCGATACCCGTCTTCTCGAACACCTTGGTCTCGGTGCCACCGTCTCGGACGATCTCAATATTGAACTGCGAGGCCGTCGAACTGACATAGAGCGCTACCGTTTCGCCGGCGCGATAGGAAAACCGGTCGCTGTAGCACCAGATCTCGCTGCGCTCGCCATCCATGCCAGGCCATTCATAGTAGTGGCCGCGCACTGCGTGCCGGCGCTGCTCGGGCGTCAGTCCGAAATCGGGGAACTCGGTCGGCAGTTGGGTCATGAACACCGGAGAAGTTCGAAGGCCGCCATTTCGGCGATCTGCCGGTCCAGCGTCAAATGGAAACGATCGGGCCAGCATTCGTTAGCCGCGCCCTTGGCCCTTGAGATCAAAGAGACTATCTCCACAAAGGGCGGCGTTTCCGCCACGGGGGTCGGCATGCTCAGAGTGCAAAAGGTCAAGGTCGACGAGATCTACGTGCCGACGGCGCGCAAGAAGACGCTGCATCCCGAGACTGTCCGCCATCTGGCCGAGGACATTCTCGAAAACGGCATGAAGACACCGATCCAGGTCCGCCATGACGGCAAGCGCCATATCCTCGTCGAGGGCCTGCATCGGCTGGAAGCGGCAAAGTGGCTCGGCGAGACCGAGATCGAGGCCTATCTGGTGCAAGCCAAGCGCCACTGACACGTCGACAAGAACACCCAGTTTGTCGATCAGATATGCTGCCCTAGAGCGGGATGAATTTAGGTTGGGCATAGCCAGCCTCGGTGAAGTAATTTCGGCATTCGGTTGACGTGACCTCGCCGAGGATT
>NZ_JAMYOR010000040.1:0-58447 GCF_040319965.1 Mesorhizobium sp. M0830
ACAAGGCGATCTACTGGTATCGCAATGAACCGATCGCCGACTATGGCCATCGCACGGCGGCCGAGCTCGTCGCCGGCGGCCAGGTAAAATTCCCGTTGACCAATCGAGGACTTCCGGCACCTTCCAGCGCGTGTCCCCGGTGCCGTTGTCAGCGATCCTCTGCACGGCGTCGATCAGTTCTGAGTCAAGTATTCTGCCATAGTCCGGACCGGTTACGGCTCGCAACTCGAGGCGTCCATTGTCGATTTCCAGCGTCTTCACCTGCTCTGCTCGGTGGTTGAGCAGACCGTGCTGAAGGTTGATCGCCGCGAGCGGGGCTGGAAGCTGCCGCAGATAGGCGGCTGGTGCGCCGACCAGGCCGGCGAGTAAAACTCCAATGCGTGGGGGCAACCGGGGCAAGCGCACCGGGCAGCATTAGCCTCAGGCGCTCGGGGATCGTCGCGACTGGCCTCGACGCGGATTAGCTCACTTTCGACGATGCGGGTCTTGCTGCGCTCCGACCGGGCCTTCACCGAGTTCCAAAGGTCGGTGAGCGACAGGTAGCGCTCGTCCGCCGGCCGGTTGAACCATTCTGACGACACGCGGCCAATGCGCTGGCCGCGGCCGACGTCGACCTTGTAACCGGCCCGCTCGTTGCCCTTGGGCGTGTGAATTTCCATCTTGGTCATGGGTGTCGCTCCTCGGCGGGCGCCGGGAGACTCTCTCCCGGACCTTCACCCGCCGCCGCGGCCCGCCCACCCTCTCCCTCTCCCGGCATCGGCGCGCCACAGGAAGCATCGGCATTGCGGCAGCGGCCGGGTCAAGGCTGACACCATGAGAGAAGGCACGGGCATCAGGAAAGTCCGAAGACCAAGCGCCGCTTGACCTTCCGGACGCGGCAGAATTCCGCTGTGCTTTCTTGCGCACCAAGACCGGGACCCATCCGATTTTGGGTAGCGGCCTGCTGAAATTGCACAGGCAATTTGTCTGATTGAGCAACTGCAAGTTCTCTTCGAGCTTAGCCCATACATGTATGAATTGATCCACGTCATGATACGCGAAGACAGGTATCGAAGTCGAAACTGAGAGAGTAATTGCACGTCGAGCAGTTTCATCCGGCCCGTGGCGGTGCAAATTGGCCGGCATGACCGTGAGCGCGTCATGTTCGATGTGAACGACGCAGCCACGATCCTGCTGCGAAGTGTCCCTCGTCCGACGGAGAACCGAAAACTGGCTATGGATGCATGTCTTCAGGTTCTGCGTGGTGAAGCCCAGACGCCGGTAGCGAGACGCGCCTTCGTTACAGCGGCGTTAGAAGCGAAAATTCTGCGCAGCGACTGAGGTCCAAATAATATTAGCCTCGATCACAGTGGCAGCGGCGGATGGCCGGCGAGATCACCAAGTTCGAGTTTTGGTTCAAAATGCTAGCACCGCCTGTGCAGATGCTTCGCGCGGCTTCGAAACCACGAACGTGCCGGCCGGCAACGGCCGAAGCAGCTCTTCTTCCAAGCAGGTCCTGTCGAGCCAAGCCACCCGTTGATCGCGCCGCATCACTGCCACCTGTCGGTCGTGGAAGGGCGCAACGTCGTCGTTCGCCTCGATCGTCAGGATGGCATAAGCCTCACGCCAGTCACGTGTCGCCGGGCGCCAGATTCCGGCGAAAAAGACCAGTCACCGTCGGCGAGCGAGAAGCTATAGGCCTTGCCCCTGCTCCGGTGCCGGAACGAGGCAACGGTGACTGCGAAACGTCCTGCCCTAGCGCGCATGACGGTGAACGGCCTGCCTCCAATTTTGCTGGGCTGAAGGCCCCAAGGCAACTCTGCCATCTCAACATCGCCGCCGTAGCGCCTTATGATAGCGCGGCCTTCGTCGAGCGATGCGTCGGAATCGAAAACCATTGCACTCATCGTCATAACAAGAACACGGTCGCGCTGCAATGCGATCAAACGGAGGACTGATGTGCAACGACTATCGTTTGACGGTGGACGTCGCCGAACGGCATGCTGTCGCGTACAATCTGCAGCTGCTCTCCGAAGTTGGCTGTTGCGGTGCTGTGCAACTCGCTTTGGCGAAAATCACGGATGACGATCAGCGCTTGAGTGAGCGCCCGAACCGGTCCTCAATCCGCGACTGCAGGAACTCGAGCCCCATCGAGAGCAGCCAATAGATCATCGAGGCGGTGATGAGCATCTCGATGTGGCGGAACTCGGTCTGGCCCTGCGTGCGTGCGAGATACATGATCTCCCAGACCCCGACCACCGAGACCAGCGAAGAATCCTTCAGCATCGCAATGAACTGGTTGCCGGTCGGCGGTACGATGACGCGCATCGCCTGCGGCAGGATGACCAGGAACATCGTCTGGTTAGCGCTGAGGCCGAGCGCCGTAGCACCCTCGGTCTGGCCGCGCGAGATGCTTTCGATGCCGGCACGGAAGATCTCGGTCATGTACGCGCCGTAGCAAAGCGACAGCGCCATGATGCCGGCCGGCACGGCGCCGATCACGTAGCCAATCTGCGGCAGGCCGAGATAGATGATGTAGATCTGCATCAGCAACGGCAAGCCACGAAACAGAGAGGTATAGAAGGTCGCCAAGCCATAGACCACGCCGTTGCGGGAAAGTTTGGCGATGGCGCCAACGAAGGCGATGAGGGTGGCGATGGCGATCGAAATGGCCGAAATGTAGAGGGTCGTCACCACGCCCTTCGAGACGAGGAAGCCGATCTTCTTGGCGATGAACGCGAAGGACAGGTCGAAAGAATAGAAAAACAGCATTAACAACACGAACAGCTCTATCCACACCGCCACAATCTGCTGTTTGCGGCTGAGATACCGCAGCGCGTTCCAGTTCGCCGCCACGATCAATGCGATCAGCACCGCCGAGACCGCCCGCCCGATCTCAGGGTTGGCGGCGAGACACTCGACTGTCCCCGGAACAAGCTTGCCGAGCCAACTGGCTTTGATGCCGAGCCCGTACAGGCCGGCGGCGATGGCGGCGAGCATGAAGAACACGCCAACGCGGCGCGCCGCGTCCGGGTGGTTGAGCAACAGTCGGCCGATCACGTCCTCGATCTCCTTATGGTCAGCGGGCGCGCTCGCGCCACCAATCCTGCGCCTGCAGCTTCCAGTAGGTAAGTTGCGCGACTGCAAGTCCAGCCGGGCCGCCTGCCCAGGCAAGCCCAAATGGTGCGAACAGCCGGTAGCGGTCCGATTCTCCCAGTATGGCCTCGGCGATCAGCTTGCCGGCGATCGCCGTGGTGTTGATGCCATGGCCGCCAAAAGCCGTGAGGTACCAGACGCCCGGCTGCAACGCGCCGATTTGGGGCATCAAGTGGCGGGCATAAGACATGAGCCCGGACCAGGCGAGTTCGGTCTTGAGCTTTTCGAGCTGCGGATAAGTTGTGACCATCTCGCGGCGCAATTGCCACGCCAACACGCCCGGTGAGGCCGCCCGCGTGGTGATGCGCCCGCCCCAGAGCAGCCGTTTGCCGTCTTCGAGAATGCGGTAATAATCGCCAGCGCGACGGTTGTCGCCAACGGCGTCGGTTGTCGTAATCGCCTTGGCGATCAGGTCAGGCGCCTCCTCGCTCACCATGACGTAAGTGGCGATCGGCAGGAACGCCCGCTTCAGCCTGCCGACCAGTGGCCCGGTATAGCCACCGGTGGCAAATACGGCCTGGCGGGCGCGCACGTGGCCGCCGTCGGTGCGCACGATCTTTTCCGCGCCGTCAAGGTTGGCTTCAACGGCCCCCGATCTCTCGTGGATCCTGCCGCCCAGCCGTTCGATCTCTCCCGCAATGGCGCGGAGATAGTTGAGCGGATGCATGTGGAAGGCGCTGGGGTCGCGCAAGCCTTGGTAGTAGCGCTCGGAATGCAGCACCGCTCGCACCTGGTCGCGCTCGAGATAGTCGAGCCGATAGTTGAAATCCCGCGCCAGTTGCTCGGCATATGCCTTGAGCGCGGCGCCGCCATCGTGGCGAAGCACGCTCAACATACCGGAGCGCGGCCCTGCCGCCTTGATGTCGAGATCGCGGATCGTCTGCCGCACGAAATCGACGCCTTCGATGGACAGGCGGTGCAGTCTTTGTGCCGCGTCCACGCCGGCCATCGCGGCGATGTTGTCGGTGCCTGTGGCGAAGCCGGGATTGACGAAGCCGCCATTGCGACCGGAAGCGCCGAAGCCGATGCGCTGCGCCTCAAGCACGACGACCTGCTGGCCGGCGCGAGCCAGCTGCAACGCCGTCGTCAGGCCTGCCAGTCCGCCGCCGATAACGACTGTTTCGCACTGCGAAACGCCGCTCAGCGGCGGTCTGATGGTGTTGTCGGCAAGCGTGCGTCGGTAATAAGTGTCAGGATATGTCATGATCGATATGATGAGATGGCGGCACTAGAGCATTTTGAAGCCGGGCGGAGCCGCCCGGTGTCGCAGAAATGCGGTTGAACAAAACAGATGGAGCGGGATGTTCAATTTGAATGCATCCCGCCCAAGCTTCGTCCACGACGCTCCTCAGTCGGCGCTGTAATCCTTGCCGTACCACTCGGTAGTCAGCTTCGTGAGGGTACCGTCCTTCTTCATCTCGTCGAGAATGCCGCCGATCTTGGCATTCCACTCGGCATCACCTTTTTCCGCGATCACCACCAGTGGCTCACGGAAGGCATAGCCGCCTTCCAGGATACGCAACGGGTAGCCGTTCTTTATCGCGTTCTGAGCTGTCTGTTCTGGTGCGATGACCGCGTTGAGGCGCACGCCGTCACCGAGCCTCAAATCGTCGAACGGCAGCATTGAGTCGGCGAAAGTCCTGATCTCACCGGGCTCCAGCTTGTATTCGATGGGCGGCAAGCCGGGAGCATCGATCTCAAGCTGTCTGCGGACGAAATCCTCCGACGTGGTGGCGGTCTCGACGCCGATGATCTTGCCGTTAAGGTCGGCGACCGATTTGGTCGGGCTGTCCTTGTGAACCACGTAAACGTAGGGGCTGTAATAATAGATGCCTTCGAAATCGATCACCTTGGCGCGCGCCTTGGTCGGCGTCACCGAGCCGACACCCAGATCGTAGCGCCCCTGCCAATGACCGCCCGTCATCGTCGCCCAGTCCGGCGTGTCGAAACTGACCTCGACGCCGAGGCGCTTTCCGATCTCCTTCGAGACGTCGATGTCGAAGCCGACCAACTGATTGCTGTCGTCGAGGAAACTCTGCGGCGGCCAGCCGCTGTTTGTGGCGACCACCATTGCCTTCTTCGAGGTAACCCGGTCGATGGTTTCACCCGCCGACGCCGCAGACGCGAACGCTAGCGTGGTAGTGGCCAAGGCCAGCCACGCGATCAATTTCCTCACTTAAACCTCCCTCTTCATCGTTAGATATATGCGCCCTCTCCCATAGAGAAAGGGCTATTTGAGAGCGCAACATGAGATCGATCTCATATCAGACTAGGTACACATATCGACGAGGGGATCAAGTCCTTTTTCAGCGATTGGAAAGAAAACCCGGCCAGCTTTTATTTTGCCGGCAACGCGCCGACAATCGGCGGCTACAGCGACGCATCGGCGGCACTGTCGTGAAGTTTTCGGGACTTGCATCAAGGGCAGATCAGCCATCGTATCCTCCTTGGTGGCGTGAAGGACAAGACGCTCTGGACGTCGCTTATTTCTTGCGGTGGCCCGGCTTGAGCCCAGCCAGCAGATTGGTGATCCTGTCCGCCTTCCGGTTGCGGATCTCGGCCTCATTCTTGCGGCGCACCGCGCCGCGGACGAGCTTGGCGCCGAGATAGCGGAACGGCTCGGGCGGGAGCGACATCCGACGCTCGATGCCGACCAGCCCGCTGGCGCTCCAGCGATCGTTGCGCTCCAGCACGAGGCTGGCCAGTATCCGCCCGCCAATCGGCGTTTGCGCGATGCCGGTTCCGTTGAAGCCCATGCCGTAGAAGATGTTCGGATGGCCGCGCAGGTGATCGAAGACCGGAACGTGTTCGGGTACACAGTCGATGGGACCTGACCAGTCATACTCGACCCGCACGCCACGCAGCGCCGGATAGACTCTGTGCAGTTCCCGCACATTGTCACGGCCATGCTCCGGGCTGCGGTTGAAGCTGGCCCCGAAGTTTCCGGCGAACGCCAAATTGCCGCTGCCGCGGCCGAAGATCACCCTGCCCATGCTGGTGCGCTGGTAGTAGAGGACCTGTGCTTGTGAATCGCAGATTGAGGCACCATCGCGCCAACCAATGCTGTTGAGCAGCTCGGGCACGGCGGCGGTTGCGACCACTTCGCTGTCGATGACGTAGAGATGGCGGCGCAGTTCCGGCAGCGCTGAGAGCCATGCGTTCGCGGCAAGCACAACTTTCTCTGCCCGCACCCTGCCTTGTGCCGTTCGCAGCGTGCACGTCCTGCCGGTTTCGATGTCGAGGACCGGGCTGCGCTCGTGGATAATGACGCCGCGGGCCAATGCCAGCTTGCGCAATCCGATGGCAAGCTTGGCGGGATGGACCGTGCCGGCATTGGTCTCGACGACTCCGACATAGGATGCCGATGAACCGGTGCGGCCTTGAATGTCGTCGGCCGTCAGCGGCTTGAAACGGTTTTCTCCAACAGCCGCGGTCATGGCAACGGCATTCTCCCAGGCGCCTTCCTGCGCAATTGAGCTCGCGGTCCACAGCCATCCGTCCAGCCTCAGGTCCATGTCTATGGTGCCGTTTTGCTGCAGCGCCTTCAGCTCCGCAATCGATGCCACCGTGTCGGCGCAGAGCTGTCGCGCTTCTTCGAGGCCGACGACGGCACCGATCTGGTCGATTTCGGCGAACCAGGAATGAACTTGGCCGCCATTGCGCCCCGAAGCTCCTGAACCGCATAGATCGGCCTCAAGCACGATGACCCGTGTTTCCGGCGCCAATTCACGGATGCGCAGCGCCGTCCACAGGCCGGTATAGCCCCCACCGACGATCACCACGTCGGCGCGCTCGTCGCCTCTCAACGGTGCGGTCGCGGTGTCGGCGCCGATGTCCAGAAGCCAGAAGGACCGGTCGCACGGAAGCGCCACCTTCGGCTGTCGCAGACGCAGTGTCGTCACGGCCGGGCTCCCTGGGCGTCGGCAATGAAGCTGGCATATTTGGCCGGCAGCCAATCTGGTATGGGACGCGGTCTCTGGGGAAACCCGCCGAGATGTGTGCAGGTCTGCGCAGCGGCGATTGAAGCCTCGTGCAATGCCTCCGAGGCGCGAAGGCCGTCGAAACGGAAGCCGGCGAGGAAAGTGGCGATAAAACTGTCGCCGGCCCCACACGTATCCACGACATCGACAAGCGTCGCCGGCGCATGCACTATGTCATTCGAGCCATCGTCAAAGTAGGATCCGCGACGGCCGCAGGTCAAAACCACTTGGCTCGCGCCGGCGGCCCTGAGCGCGGATAGCAATGGCTCGATGGGGACATCGACATCGTCTGGGCCGGAGGCAAACAGCATCGGCACGCCGCCGAGCGGCAGTGCCAGATGTGCCGTCGATACATCAATGCTGAACGGCACACGATCCGCGACCATCCGGCGGACAAGGTCTCTGTTGGCATTGGTGCCGAGATGCACCCAGTCGGCTGCGGCGATGATCGCATAGTGCTCCGGCGACGGCATGTAGCTCTCACCGACCCCGAAGGATTCGTGCAGGAATTTGCGCTCCCCGGATTCGTCGCGAAGCAAGGTGACCGCGGTGTCGCCGGGGCGACGTTCGACGTCATCCGGCGAAAGGCCGACGCCTACCAATTCGGAAAGTACCATGTCACCCTCGGCATCCTCGCCGACAGCGCCAAAATACCGTGCCGTCCAGCCGTTGCGCCGCCATTGCGCGGCAACGTTCAGGGCGTTGCCACCGACGGTAAGCAGACCGCTGGTCAGGTAAGCGTCGAGGCAATTATCCCCGACAGCGACAAGCTTCTTCAACGTCATGCCAGCACCGTTGCGCGATTCAGGTACGGCTCGATAGCGTTGAGGCAGCGCGTCCAGGCCCCTATCGGATCCAGCGCGTAGCATCCATTGCCGAACGGCTCGAAGGTGATCTTGCCCACGTATCCGGCGCTCGCCAATTCGCTGACAAAGCGGCCGAGCGGCAGTATGCCGTCGCCCCACACAAGATGTCCGCTCGGCGTGCCGTCGACGAGTTGGACATGCGCAAGCCGAGCGCCGAACAGGTCTACATAGCCGGCCACCGTGTCGCCGGCAGTGGCCATGGCAACCGTGTCCAGCACAACATCCATGTTGTCAGCGCCGAGTTGGTCGAGCATGCGGCGCAGGCCAGCAGCGTCATTGATGACGTTGGTCTCGAATCGTTGCAGTGGCTCCAGCAGGCACCGGACACCGTTTCGGCCGGCATGCGCGGCGATCATGGCAAGCCCCTCGAGGGCGTGATCCCATGCCACCTGCGGCGCCTCGTTCTCGTAGCCTCGCCCCGGAGTCAGGAACAGGTAACGGGCGCCCAGTGCCGCGCAGATGTCCGCCGCGCGGCAGAACCGCTCGATGCTGTCACGGCGCAGGTCCTCATCGCCTGAGGCAATGTCGATCGGATATAGAACCTGCTCTGGCGTGAAGCACCAAGTGGACAAGCCGCTGTCGGCGAGCACCCGACGAACGGATTCGACCCGTGTGTCGGTGGCGTGGAAGAGGTCGAGATGCTGGGCAATCCCCCACAATTCGATCTCCCTCATGCCGAAGTCGCGGATCGTCCTGGCAACCTCATCAAACGGAAAGTGCTGAAAGCTGAAATTGGCTCCGATCAGCTGATGGGCAGCAAGCTGCGGCATGAAGGCTCCTTTCGGGAATTGTTATTTGCCGATGCCTTCGGCCAAGCCACGGATGAAGTAGCGTTGCGCGGCAAAGAACACGACCACGATGGGCAGGGCCGAGATCGTCATGGCCGCGAAGACCACGGCATAGTTGGTTCCGTGCGTTGCCATGATCGACGTCAGTCCAACCGGCAACGTCTGCACATCGCTGCCGCTCGTGAAGATCATGGCGAAGAGATATTCGTTCCAGGCAAAAAGGACGTGCAGGATGACACACGAAATGATGATCGGCCGGCACAGCGGCAAGGTGATGCGCCAGAAGATCTGACCCTCGCTGGCGCCGTCCATCGTCGCCGCCTCGTCGATGTCTTCAGGCAGATCCAGCATGTAGGCACGGATCAGGAAGGTGGTGAACGGGACCCGGAACGCCGTGTAGAGAATGATCAGCGCCCAGTAGGTGTTATAGAGACCGAGCGCTTGCAACATTTTCACCAGTGGTATGATCGCCACGGTGGGGCTGAGCATCAAGCCGCCAAGAACGATGGCAATAACCAGAGGCTTTGCCGGCATCTTCGTGCGGGTCAGGCCGAAGGCCGTCCAGGCACTGATCAGCACCGTGCATATGGCCGAAGCGACGGTCACCAGCACCGAGACTGTCACATATCCACGAACCCCTTGGTTCCACGCCTGGACGTAATTGTTCCACGACCAATGGACAGGCAGAGCGAAGGGATCGCCGAAGATCTGCGCATTGTCCTTGAAGCCGCTCAGCGCCATCCAGATCAGCGGATAGATGACGATCACAGCGAGGCAGACCAGGAAGGAATAGAGCAAAGTCGTGGCGATGGCCGACCATACAGTGACACGCCGGCTGCGACCGGCTGCGACCGTCGCACTCATAACTGCACCCGCCGTTGCTTCGTGTACCAGAGCTGTGCCGCGCCGGTGAGCATGGTGAGGACGAAGATGACGGCGGCAATCGCCGCGCCATAGCCGAAATTGTCCTCAATAAAAGCCTTTTGGTAGAGCCATGTGCCCAGCACCTGGCTGCTGTTGTTTGGCCCGCCCGCGGTCATGACCATGACCTCGTTAAACACCTGGAAGGCGCCGGTGATCGTGACAATGATCATCAGCCCCGTCATTTCCCGGGTCAGCGGAAAGGTGATGCTCCACAGCCGGCGCAGCGGACCGGCGCCATCGATCGTTGCGGCATCGTAAAGGTCGCGCGGGATCTTCTGGATGGCGATGGCAAACAAGAGCGTCGAGTAGCCAAATCCCTGCCATTGGCTCATGGCGATGATGGCATAGATGGCGGTGTACTCGTTGCCGAGCCAGGGCATGACGAACTGGCTCAGACCAACGCGGCTGAGCGCGGCATCCAGCAAGCCGATCTGCGGCTGGTAAATGAAATAGAACAGCAGTCCGGTCACGGTGATCGAGATGGCCGACGGCACGAAATAGATGGCGCGCCACAGACGGCGCCAGCGTTCGCTCCTCAGGTCCTCGATGATGGCCGCCAGCAGGAACGCGCCGAAGACCTGGAAGATAACGGAAATGATGGCGTAGAGGCAGTTGTTCCACAGCGCCAGCAGCACGACCGGGTCATGCAGCAGCCGGTCGTAATTGGCAAGGCCGACATTGGTGACCTCGCCGGTATAGATGTCCTGGTCGGTGGTGCTGACGATGAAATTGTCGACGATCGGATAGTAAACGAACCAGCCGATGAGGATGAGTGCAATCGCCGCCCATCGCAACGACGACAGATTGGCGAAGCGGGCCCGCGGCCTGTTTGGCCGTTGCGGCCTGGCGACGCCGCGAAGCACGGCGCCGCTCTCCATTGTGTCCGAGGCCCTTGCCATGGTCTGTTTATTTGACTGCGGATGCGGCCTTGCGCACCTCATCCATCACTTGTTCGGGCGTCATCGAGCCACCTGCCAGCGCCTGCAGGCTGGAGAGCCAGACGGCGGCGACGCGTGGCGGGTTGGCCGTGTCCAACCAGGGCATGAGATAGGAGGCCGCGTTGATGTCCTTGAGACCATCAACGACAGCAGCGCTCATGTTCTTTTCCGAGGCGCCGCCGATGGTGGCGCTCGGCTGGCCGTAGGGTGGCGCTGACAGGACCTGCGCGTTTTCCTTGGAGGTCGCGAACTTCATGAAATCGATCGCCAGCGGGATGTTTTTGGACGCCGCGTTGATCATGTAGCCCTCCGGCGCGCCCTCGATCGACTTGGGGTCACCCTTGGCCCCCTCCGGCACGGGCAGTCTGAAAAACCCGAAATCGGTGGGTTTGAGGGCCGAATCCGGCGTGGCGGCCTGATCGAACTCGATGATCTCCTGATAATACATGGCCGACTGCGCGTTGGTGAAGGCCTGGAGAGCCGAGGCATAGGATGTGCCGTTGACGCCGGCGCCATCGGTGCAGCGCTCTACAAGCTGGCTGAACTGCTTGAGCGCTGCGACATAACCTGCATCGCTGTAATCGGCGGTGGCCGGGTCGAAGTCGCGTTCCAGTTTTGCCTGCGGCACGTTGTAGGCGAGCAACTGGCCCGCAAAGTGGATTGCCGGCCAGGCCTCCTTGTTGCCGAACGAAATCGGTGTCGCGCCAGACTTGCGAATGGCGTCGCAGCTGGTCAACAGTTCCTCGAAAGTGGCTGGCGCCTTGAGGCCGAGCTTGGCGAAGACCTGCTTGTTGTAGCCCATGAACTTGGCATCCTGGTAAAGCGGAATGCCATAGAACTTGCCATTGTATTCGAATGCCTTGACAGCGGCCGGAGAGAGCGTCTTGCCCCAGTCGGTGTCGGGGCCGATGACGGCGCTCAGGTCGACTGCGCGATTGCCGCGCACGAAGTTGCCGCCCCAGCTTCCTGTCCAGGAGAAGTAGATATCGGGCAGCGAGTTCGAAGCAACCAAGGTCTTCGTCTTGCCCTTCACGCTGTCGTCGCTCTCCTGGATGAGTTCGACCTTCACGCCCGGATGGAGCTTTTCATAGTCGTGCGCCAGATTGACGAAATAGGGCGACAGCTGCTGCAGTCCGAACTTGGTCAGGACCGACAGCGTGCCGCTATACTCGACCTTGGCGCTGGGGTCGGCCGCAACCGGCACTGAAGCGGCGAAACTGCCGACCATCGACAGCCCCAATGATGATACCGCGGCCAGTGTGACCGCCACGACTTGCAGCGAACGTTCCATTAGCAGCTCCTTCAGAGGTGAGAGTGGATCAGTATTCAACGCGTTTGTAGTAGCGACGTGTCGTCAGCGGGTGATTGCGCAGCACCTCGAGATGCGCGCTCAGCCGCTCGAGCAAGGTGGCAAGCAGGACCGGCGAGATCATGCTCCGCACCTGGGCGGAAATGCGCGGCAACTTGACCGAGGCCGCGTCGAGCGTACGAACACGGTCCGTGTAGCGTTTGGCAAAATTTTCGACCCGGTCGGCCAACGGGCGAAGCGCATCCTCGCCTTTGAACACGAAGACGCTGACGCCTGGCTCGACCAGTTCGAGCGTGCCATGAAAGAAGTCCGCGGCGTGCACAGGGCGGGTGCGGATCCACTGCATCTCTTCGAGGATGCACATGCCGTAGTAGTTGGCTTCGGGCCAAACCGATCCTGCGCCCGTGAAGATGTGATAGGTTTCGTCCTTGATCGTCCCCGCCAGTTCGGCGGCCTTGCCCTCGAACGCGGCTTTGGCATCGGCGAGCAGGCCCGGCAACAGCTTGAGCTCGGCGACGGTCGCATCGAAGCCGTCATATTCGCCACGTTCGGCCAGAAGCGCCAAGACGATCAGTAACGTCTGCAGGTAGAACGATTCCGATGATGTGTCGTCTTCGGCGAAATTCGTGAAGTTGTGGTCAGCTTCCCGCGCTATCGGCGAGTCCGAATGGCCCGTGAGCGAGATCGTGCGGACGCCCCGTTTTTTTAGGAAGGCCATGAGTTCGACGCCTTCCTTTGTCGTACCCGACAATGAAGGGATGACGACCACAGCCTTGCTGTCGAGACCGGCTGGCGGGTCAAGCACGACCTGTGCCGGATATGCCGCGCATACCGGGAAGGTGGAGTAACGCTGCGCCAATTCGATCGCCGGGAGCGTCAGGAGCTGCACGCCGCCGGTACCCATGAAAAACAGTCGCTCGACGCCCTCCGAAATCAGCGTGCGCATGAGCGAGCGCGCCTCGCCCGCGATGGCAACGGCCCCGCTCTGAATCCTTATGAAGCGATCTTTGTCGAAGTTCAGCATGTAGTTCTTCCTTGTACTCGGATGCGGTAGAGCCTCTATCCAGGCGCAAGGATCGAAGCGCCCGTCTCACCAGCCTTTGATCAGTCCCGGCCAATGTGAGATCGATCTCACATCCGGATAATGGCCATGCAATTCCGCGGTTGGCAAGCCCTTGCCGACAAAATTGTTGGTAACGGAGGAATCCCGGCGTTGTCAGCGCCTGCTGAATCGAGCAACCGAACCGCGCACGATCAGGCGCGTCGGGAACCGGATATGGCGAGGCGCGATCTTTTTGCCGGCCAACCGTTCCAGCAGAAGCTTGGCAGCCAGCGGCCCGATCTCCGAGATCGGCTGGGCCACCACGGTGATCTGGGGGTCGGTGAAGGTGGCGAGATTGAAGTCGTCGAAGCCCACCAATGACACGTCGTGGGGGATCGACAGGCCCATCGAGCGCAGACCGAGAAGTGCGCCCTGGGTCATCAGGCTGTCCACGGTGAACAGGGCCGTCGGGCGGTTGCGGCGGCTGAACAGGCGGATGGTTGCGTCGACGGCATGTTCGACGGTCGAGCGCGACACGCTGATCAGCGATTCGTCGAGCGCAATGCCATGCGATTGCAATGAATTCTGGTATCCGGCAAGACGTTCCTGCGCGGTGAAGATGCGCGACTCGTCGCGCAGCAGTCCGATCCGTTGATGGCCATTGGCGACGAGGTAGTCCACGGCCTCGCCCGCCCCGCCCTCATTGTCGACGACGACACTGTCGCAGTGCAGCTCTTTGACGACGCGGTCGATCAGCACGACCGGCGCGCCTTCACGCACCAGCTGGACGATGTGCTCGCTGTCGGTTGCGGAGGTTGGCGCTAGGATGAAGCCGCGGATGCTCAACGACCGCAGGCTTTCCAACAGCTCCTTTTCCTGTTCGACATTTTCCTCGCTGCTGGCAATCAGCAGGTTGTGGCGATGCTTGCGGAGCTCAACCTCGATGTCGTGGGCGATGCGTGCGAAGAACGGATTCTGGATATCGCCGGGCACGAAGCCGACGATCGGCAACTGACCGCTGCGCAGGGCCTGCGCCACGAGATTGGCCCGATAGCCCAGTTTTTCGGCGGCTTCCACAACCCGCAGCGCGGTCTCGTCGCCGACATAACCGTAGCTGTTGAGCGCACGCGCCGCCGTGGCGCGCGACACATTGGCCGCGGCGGCAACGTCCTTCAAGGTGATCCCTTTCTGCGTCACGGCTACTTGTCCTCCTGCAACCCTGACATTGATCGCATCGTGCTTCCGGCTCTGCGTTGCATTTATCTTGTGCGGCATATCCGCGAATTCTCAAACTTCCAACGCAGCTTGTGCACGCTCTTTCCTCAAGCGTCCTATCATCGATTTTGGAAGAAGTGCTGAAACTGCGAACTCTGGCCGGTCGGCTCACCGGCGGCGCCTTATCCTGGCTCGAAAAACCAGACAAGGAGTGGGGGCTCGTCGAGCGAGTAGGGCGACGTTTGGGAACGGAACCAATCCCAGAAATATTTTGTTGGTATCTTTGTTGGTACACGGTCGGCCGAGCACCAACCTAATAACCTGAGAAGAAAGTACAATTCTCTACGCTTCGAATCGGCCTCTGGTCGTTTCGTTGCTCCGGCTGTGTGGACGATTCTGGCGTTACAGCCAAGCCACCTAAATGGAGCAGGTCTATGGCTATCTGATCGGCCCTCGGGTTCCGCCACCGCGTCGAGGCCATCGTCGAAAAGTTCTCTGTTATGCAGGAGGACCTGGCCAAGGAACGCAACGCCACAACACGCCTGTGGGCCAAGCGGGAGACTCAAATACAAGGCGTAGTCGAGTCGACCGTCGACCGGCTACGGCCTGCCTCCAACTTCGCTGGGCTGAAGACCCCAAGGCAGCTCTGCCATCCCAAGATCGCTCCCGGAGCGCCTTATGATGAGACGGCGTTCATCGAGCGATGTGTGGAATCGAAAACCTTCGCGCTCATGTCCGCGCGAACAAAACAGGAACACGATCGCGGTGCGATGCGATCAGACGGAGGACCCACGGAGGACCGATGTGCAATGACTATCGATTGACCGTGGATGTCGCTTCGATCGTGGAGGACTTCGCCGACCTGAAGATCAAAATCCGCTTCGGCGAAGGAGCGCCGAACCTCGAGACGCGCGAGGACATCAAGATCACGGACGTGGCGCCGATCATCAGGACGATCGAGGGCGTCCGAGGCGAAGGTGATATGATGCAACGTCGCTGGAGCTGGCCGGACCAAACAGGCGGCCGGTCTATAATTTCCGTTCGGAGGGCCGAGAATTCACCTCCGGTCGCTGCCTGATCGTGGCGGACGGCTTCTACGAATTCACCGATCCCGAAGACCCCAAGAAGAAGCGCAAGGACAAGTGGCTCTTCACAAAGAAGGAGGAGCCGATCTTCTGCATCGCTGGCATCTGGCGTGAAACGCCTGAGGTCGGCGAGGCATTCACCATGCTGACGATGGAGCCAGGACCCGACATCGCGCCCTACCACGACCGGCAGATCGTCATCCTCGATCGCAGCGCGTGGGCGGATTGGCTCGACCCTTCGGTGTCGGCCAAGTCGCTGATCAAGCCTCTTTCACCCGGCACGCTGCAGGTAGAGCAAGTCGGATGGATGAACCGGTCGGCGACCGATGCCGATCAGGGATGGGGCACGGAACGCACCACCTGCCGGGCCGGCTTATCCTGCCGCTCACCTTGATACGAGACCTGACGCAGGAGATTGTCTTCAGTCCAGGTGAGATAGGTGACCTCGACCACCATTTCAGGCTTGACCCAATGGACGCGCGACAGCTCAAGCGGCGAGCCGAACCGGCTCTCGCGTGGCGGTGGGACGTCGAGCGGCATTCGATCTACCTGAAGTGGTCCAAGCCGGCCAGCCAATCGCTTGAGCTCTGCAATCGTGATGCCTGTGCCGGCGCGGCCTGCGTACATCAGACGACCATCATAGGTGTAGTAGCCGAGAAGCAGCGAGCCGATATGGGGGCGGCTTCCAGTTGGATCGGTCCAGCCGACGACGATGAATTCCTCTCTGTTGAGACACTTTGACTTGACCCATAGCCCGCGATTGCCGGATGCATAGGCGCTGGCGATCCGCTTTGAGATAGCGCCCTCGAGTGCAAGCCGGCAGGCGTGCTTGCGGAACGCAGGCCCGTCGCCGATCACGTGATCGCTGAAACGCAGGCCAGGCATATCGGACGAAAACAGGCCCTCCAGTCGCGCCTTGCGATCTATCAGCGGCAGCTTCGCAATGCTTTCTCCGTTGAGAAATAGAAGGTCGAAAGCAAAGAAGACAAGATCGCCCGTGCGGCCTTCGACCATGCCGGCCTGCAGGCGGCTGAAGGAGGTGACGCCGTCTGCCCGAACGGCGCACAGCTCCCCGTCGACATATGCCTCTTTCACCGGGAGCGCGCGCAGGGCCGCTATCGTCGTTCGATAGCGATGCGACCAATCGAGGCCGGTGCGGGTAAGCAAGCGGATGTCGCTGCCGTCGATCCGCGCGTGCATGCGGTATCCGTCGTACTTGATTTCGTGAAGCCAGTTCGGGCCGTCGGGCGCTTCGTCGACCAGGCGCGTGAGCTGGGGCTCGATCCATTTCGGCGGATGCGTTTTGTTCGGCTTTGTGGGATTCACCGTCTTGCGCGCCAATTGAGATAAGCGTCGTCATGCGGGCGAGACTACCACATGATAACCGCTGCAGCTTTATCGGAAATCCCGCGTTTTCACGTTGATGCGGTCGATGTGCTCGCAGGGGTCTTATCCCGAATCGGAGACTATGCCGATCAAACTGCCTAAGCCGCGGGACTGCCGGTAGAAAACGCCGCCGCGGCTCGGCATAGTCACGATCTTCGGCGTCCAGTCTCCGTTCGGGTGGAAAGCGGAAGGGCAGCTTTCTGGATGCCACCGGCGATCCCCTGCAAGGCAACCAGGAGGGCGTTGCCGATCAGACACTCTCAAGTTTTGGCGCGAGAATAAAATCGAAACGGGCCCGGCCTAAGCCAGTGGTGGCGGCTCCCTCGAGCTGTAATGCCGCCCGCAATGTGCGGACGGTACTTTGATTGAATTAATCAAAGATTCGGAATTTTGGTTGCGCATGACGGGCATGCGGGTAGAGCAGAATAGCCGTCGCCGAAGGATTGCCCCTAGTCTTCCTTCAAAGCCTCTGCCTCGTCTTTAAGTTTCTGCCAGTCCGCGCCATGCTTGCGAAGCAGCGCTCTGGCCTGTTTCGGAGAGACGTCGGTCACCTCCGCCAGGTGCTCAACTTCCAGTTCTGCGCCCTTCACCACGCGGCTTGTGTCGTTCGTCTTCTTGGCGACCATATTCTGCGCTCCTCGCCCATCGATCACAGGCAACGAGCGCCGGTGAGCATTGTTCCGGACCTATGGAACTATCTGCCCCCCGCATTGGTTTCTCGATTGAAGGGAGGACGATCATGCTAAAATTTTTACTTGGTTTTAGCGCGCTCTGGGCGATGTTCCAAATCGGTAGGGAGTTCGGCAGAGCCGAGGCAGAAGTCATGTTGTCGCCTCCCGTCGATTACGATCGCCATCGATCGACAAAGAGCGATGCGGAATACGGCGATCCGACCTGACATTGTCATTCGCCGGCCGCAGGTCGGGGATCTGATGCCGTAGAATTCCGGCCGGCTGAGGCGACGAACCTGACCGGTGCCGCCGCCTATGGCGATGGTTGCTGATGTCATCTGCGCTCCACAATGTTCGCCGGAGAGGGGCCGCCTGAATGGCGAGAGCTTTCGAGCGTCCCTTGCCGCATATAGCCTCGCTCAGTGTCTGTTGCTTTGCGCCAATCCGGGACTCAGTGCGCTGATCGATATCTCGCAACCCCCGCTGCTGATGTCGAAGCCTTCTTCGCCTGGCTCTCGGAGCAAGGCGATCTCTTTTCGCTGATTGCTGAGATCGGCATTCGGTCCTTGAAAAGCTTTCGCACCCTCGAGCTCGTATTGGTTCGGATGCTGGAGCGGATCCTGGGGCGCGGTTTCCTACGGCATCTACACGATGTCGATCATCGAGCTCGGCGAGCGCTTCACCGGCTCGACACTGGTCGCCGGCAATGCCGCCTTCTCGCTGATGTGGGGCGTTGGCGGCATTGCGGTGGCGCCGTTGGCGGGCACCGCCATGGATGTGCTGGGTGCCGGTGGGCTGCCGATCACGCTTGGCCTGATGTGTCTGGCGCTGGCGATCGCGAGCGTCGTTGGTCGAAGGTCAGCCTGATGCGATCGTGGGATGCCGCAGCCGGTCATCCCCTTGCCATCTCGAAATTGTCCATATGTCACAATCGGCATGACGTTCCTCAAGGTGTATCCGACGCAGCATGTCCTGAATTTCAGCGACACGGTCAAAGTCGGCTATCAGCCAAACGTGGGACAGTTCCGAATTCGCAAATACGTCGGGGAAGCCGCCGCAATTGGTCGACGCACTTATAGGGTGATCCGTCCTATCAGGCGTCGGCGTCGATGTCCGGCGTTCTCGTCTTGATGGCATGAACCCGCCGCCAATCGAGACCTGCAAACATGTGTTCGAACTGGGCGTGGGTCAGTATCATCAGTCCATCCTTGATACCGAGGCCAGGTGAAGCTGCCATGACGATACCGGAGCCATCCCAGTAGATTAGCTTCAGCCGATCTGCCTTACGAGCGCAACCCCAACGATGCAGACGGACTGCTCATGAAGGGTCGGTTGATGACCTGTCGTGGGCGACACGAAGAGGCATTGACTTGTTTGGAGGCAGCCGATCGCCTCAATCCACTGCGCTCTCGCTGGTCCCGTCCTTTGTCCGGCATCGCCCTTTTTTCCCTTCGGCGCTTCGAAGAGGCCACCCATGCGTTCAAACTGACGCCGGTGCCAACCCCATGGTCGGTCGCGCGGCTCGCGGCGTGCTACGCCCAGCTTGGTCGGACAGCAGAGGCACAGGCAGCCGTGGCGGAGGTCCTGCGGCTGCAGCCCAATTTCTCGACTGTCGAATACATGCGCAAGAGCGTTTTCCTTGAACACGCCGACGACCGAGAGCTTCTCCGCGAAGGACTGACCAAGGCGGGATTGCCGGCGTGAGGGGCCGTGCCAGAGCAGTTGGTGGCTACCGTGGTAACGGTCGTTCCCTCGCGCAGCGTGTCCGACAGATGCGCCTGTTTCTCCTCATCGCTCTCCGCCCCGACCAACCCATGGCCGAATACGCTCGGCAAATCGACCTCGCTCCCGGTGGGCCGTCAGGCCGTCATTTCGCTGCCCTGAGGTCGGTCGATGAAACTGAAGGATATGGCACCAAGAAGCAACGTCACACCGGGCTTGGCCTGATCGAGACGTACCCCGACCCCAACGACAAGCGCAATCAGTTGGCCCGCCTGTCCGGAAGGGGTGAAGGGGTCCTCAACTCAATCGTTCATTTCATTGAGGAGGATCAGACCTTCGGACAGCAATACCGTGAGGTCGGTGCCTCCCATCCCGGAATGATCTGGCGGGATGGCGCCAAGCGCAATCGACGCTTGGGGATTGTGCCCGCTAATCCCATTAGTCCCACCGCTAAAAGGCCGCCACAAGCGGCAGCGCCCATAGGGCTGCAAACATTCGGGAACCGATGTCTGGTGCGCGCGTTCGAGCATGGGGACTGCGCTGTCAGCCGCATACTGGCAGTCTCCCGAGGAGGTATCCCCAATGACCGCTTACAAAGTCGGTTATCTCATTGGCAGCCTTGCCAAGGGCTCACTCAATCGGAAGCTGGCCAAGGCGCTGGTGAATTTAGCGCCGGCCGAGCTCTCGATGACTGAAATCCCGTTCAAGGACCTACCGCTCTACAGCTACGACTACGACGCAAATTTTCCTCCGCCGGCAAGGGCCTTCAAGGATGCACTCGCCGGGGTCGAAGCCGTGTTGTTCGTCACACCGGAGTACAACCGCTCTATCCCAGGCGGATTGAAAAACGCGATCGACTGGGCGAGCCGTCCCTACGGTCAGAACTCGTTCACCCGAAAGCCGTCGGCTGTCATCGGCACTTCGCCGGGTTCGATCGGCACCGCGCTGGCGCAGCAAAGCCTTCGCGGCGTTCTTGGCTTCTGCAACTCCCCACAGATGAACTCGATCGAGGCCTACATCCAGTTTAAACCCAGCCTGATCACCGACGAAGGTGAGGTCACCGACCCCACGACCGAGGAGTTCCTGCGCGACTACATGCTGCAATTCCACGGCTTCATTGCAAGGGTCTATACCGCCCTTCCCAGACCGACCTAACGCCTGTCGAATAGGGGCTTGGCGTCCACAAGTCCCCGACACATGCCGTAGAACCCGCCACCGTGAGGCAGCGGGCTCGTCGCGCCCCTGCGATTGGAATTCGTTTGGTTGCCAGTTCTTCGACTTTGTTTGGGCATATCCAGCGCAGCCTGATGATCACTTATAGAACCAGCGATCCTGACTAGGCCCAGTAGCGTTGAGGGTGAGACCCAATAGCAGACCTAATGCGGCGCCGAGAATGAAGGCGCTCGACACCGTACCCGGATTGTCTTCGAGGGCACCGGAAACAGATTGAGCCCCAGTCCGGAGCGCCTGGGCTGTACGGCCAGCGCGATCGGCAGCGCTGTCATACCAGCCTGTGGCTTCCTCGATGGCCTCTTCGGCGCGCTCTGCCAGCGTTCGATTGATCTTGTTGATTTCCCGCTTCAGCTGAGCGACCTGCTTCTCCAAGGCTTCCTGAGCTTCGCGCTGGGTCGGTCTCGGTGTCGCGGCTTCGTTTTGGTCGGCGGCCATTTTCAACCTCCCTTGATTGTCATGCTCAACGGCTGGCCGCTGCGTAAGGTTCCTGTCAGCGAAAAAAGCCCGCCACCGTGAGGCAGCGGGCCACCAGTTGCCTTCACGCTCAACTCAGGCGAGCTGCAAGGCGCCTGATATCTGTGGCGATCGACAGGAACGCCGCGTTCGGATCGCCAAAATCCTCTAGTCCCAACATGTCGCTCACGCGAAGCTTTACCGTCATGCCTTCAAGGGTATGGGCAGGGACCGCGCAAATGCGCTTGCCTATTTCCCATTCCTCGTCGCAAATCGCGTTGAATGCTTCTTCGGCAGCGTCAACCCCGTCTTCGCGGTTGATCTCTTCCCATTTGGCGGTGCGCGCATCCTGCAAGGCCTTGTTCTCGGCTTTCTGTTCTTCGATCTGCTTGGACCATGCGGCGTAGATGGCCGGCCTCTTGTTGTGCGCCATGTCTGCAATCGTCATGGCGTTGAACGCAGTCCTCACGTCTTCCGGCATGTCCGGCTCCTTCCACGCCGAAGGTCTCGGCGGGTAGAGCTTTTCGCATCGTCTACGAACCTTCCTGCATACCTTCGCCGCTCTTTCCCTCCGGGTGCGGGCTTGTTCCAGTTCCTTTTCGAGCCGGAACAGCTCGGTGTCTGTGCTTTCGAAGTGCGAATGATTGACCATGTTCATCGGATATTCCTTCTCTCCAGGAAACCCGCCGCTTCTGTCAGTCCAGATGATTCGGCTTTACGTGAGGTTACCGCTGCGATGGAGGCGGCACCGATACCGGCCAGGATGGTGCGGCGGGAAAATCTCCCGATGGCAGCGGGCATAGCTTCGCGGGCCGCCGGAACATAGGTGTTCGGCATTTGGAATTCCCCTTCAGTTGTGATACTTACACTTGTGAAAATAGCACAAGAGCGAAGAGTTGTGAAGCCTGCACAAGTGAGGATGGCTAGAGCCGCTTTGAATTGGTCGTTGGCCGACCTGTCAAAGGCCGCCGGAGTTCATCGCAACACCATCTCAAATTTCGAGACAGGCAAGTATGGCGGTTCGGAGGATGCCTTGGCTGCAATCGAGCGCGCCCTCGAATCTGCCGGCATCGAGTTCATCGCCGAGAATGGCGGCGGCGCCGGGGTGAGGCTGCAGAAGCCCTGAGATCCCGAGGGGAGCCGGCTTGCGCGTGCGCGCCAGTTGCGCGATTGTCCATCGCAGGGATAGGAGGGCTTTCCTTTGAATAGGTGGCTTTTGATGGCCTCAACGCTGCTATCGCGGCAGTTGCGACGTTCTTTGTGCTTAACAGTGACTACAACCCGTTCGCATCCCCAATGAGCCGAGCTTGCGAAGCAGTCCTAAAGAAACGACTTCACGCGCCAGCCGGCTATAAGCGGGTAGAGACTTCGGAAAGTTCCGAACCCATACCTTTGGAAGACTATTTAAAGGACCGCGACGCCACCACCGAATCAGATCGGGATCTATGGACCAGGATGTACAGCGACGACTCCGGTCGCAAAAATCCGCCGACAAAGTTCACGCTCTTCATCGCCTATGACGCCCCCCAACGCCTATGGAACGCCGGTTCGTGGCCTTTCAATGTGCGAATACCGATCCCTCTCAGCCAGCAAATCCGACGCAGCATGGTATTCGGTGATTGTCGATAACTTCACGCAGACTGGTTGGTTAAGAGGCTAATACTCAAGGGCAACGTGCAGAAGTGATTCCGCTCTACATCGCCGCAATCGGTGTCGTGATGCTCGCTGGCGCGGTCTGGCGCTATAGGCAGCGCGACATGCTAGGGATGTCCGTCTGCCTCCTGATGGCAGCGTTCGCGGTTTTGTTGCTGGTGCTTCCGGCGAGGCCCTAACGTCGCTTCGGCTTCGTCGTGATCTCTTCCACCCGGGCGTTCACGCCGTCCTGCACCATTGCCTGCTCAAGCGCGTCCGCTTCGGCCTTGTCCTTGGTCGTCAAGATCGTGCGCCAACGGGGCTTGTCGAACACGCTGACGATAGAGGTCGTGGCCCGGCTTGTCGTGACCTATCGGAGCCCGAAGAAGCTCAATATCGCCAACACGATGACAATCGCTCCAACGATCCAAATGATATTGTTCATGATCATTCTCCGGTTTAGGAAGCCCGCGCCTCTCCGAGGCCTGATCTTTGGCAGGCGATGGAGGCACCACTGATGCAAGCTTCAACTTTTAGAAGCCGCTAATGTTCCCTTCGATCGAAAGTCGGCTTCCAGTCGCGGTTTCGCTCCCGCTGCAGGCCTTCCAGCCCGCCTCGGAGCACCTTTTGTCCGGTGGGACGAGACGGGCTGCGGAAGCTCGAAGGGGGCTTCCCGCTTCAAAACTTCGTGAGCCGCCAATTGTTCCATTAGTCTGCGCTAAAATGCCCGCCACCCCGCTACGCCTCAGTCCGCCAATTTAGCTTTCGCTAATAGCTGGTGCGATGACGCCATCTCGTGGGGATTCACAGCCTCCGGGTTTCAATGTATGTTGCTCGGCATGGAACGGGCATTCGATGACATCGCTGCCGCCCTCAGAGAGCCCCGCCAGGACTTGTGGCGCCCTGTCCGCGCCATCGCCCTTGATCTTGCCGGCAAGCTGCTGATGGGCGTTGCAATCGGCCTTGGCGTAGGACTTGTGATGGCGATAGCGGGTTAGGATGGCGGCGGCGCCGGTGTGAGGCTCCGGAAATGGAAGCGCCTTGAGAGGGTTGCGCAAAAGGCGCGCGTGCATGCGGTATCCGTCGTACTTGATTTCGTGAAGCCAGTTCGGGCCGTCGGGCGCTTCGTCGACGAGACGCGTGAGCTGGGGCTCGATCCATTTCGGCGGATGCGTTTTGTTCGGCTTTGTAGGACTCACCGTCTTGCGCGCCAATTCACATAAAGCGTCGTCATGCGGGCGAGACTACCACATGATGGCGGTATATCCGCTGCAGCTTCTATCGGAAATCCCGCGTCTTCACCTTGATGCGGTCGATGTGCTCGTAGGGATCGACGATATCGCGCGTTTTCGGCATGCCGCGCGGATCAACGCCCGATCCGCCATGATGGGCCTCGTCACCGCGGCCGTGTGGCAATGGAAATGGCGTGTCGCGGTTTCCGACGCTGGCGAGTTCGGCCGATAGATCGGTCAACTCGTGGGCAACGAGATGCACCACCTCCCCTTCCCGCTGGATGCGGCCGCGCACGCCGAGCATGGCCGACGAAAGAAGCACGCGCCGGAATTTCTCGAACACCTTTACCCAGACAACGACGTTGGCGGCGCCGGTCTCATCCTCCATGGTGAGGAACATGACGCCTTTGGCCGAGCCCGGCCTTTGCCGCACCAGCACCAGGCCGGCGGCCTCGAGCCATCGTTTGTCCCGCGCCTGCATGGCTTCCTGGCAAGTCACGATGCGACGCCGGCGTAGATCGGCGCGTAGAAACGACACCGGATGGCTGCGCAAGGTCAGCCCGACATGACCGTAATCCTCGACAACTTCACGGCCCGCCGTCATCGGCCTCAGCGCGATGACAGGCTCGTGGATTTCAGGCACCGTTTTCTGTTCACGGGACGTGGCGGCCGCGAACAGCGGCAAAGGTTCATCGCGCAGCGCCTTGATCGCCCAGAGCGCATCGCGGCGGGCAAGGTTCAGATCCGGCAGAAATGCGTCGGCCTCGGCGAGCTGGACAAGTGAAGCCGCCGGCACGCCGGCGCGGCGCCAGAGATCGTCAACCGAGAGGAAGGGTTCGTCGGCCCGCGCCGCGACGATTGCGGCCGCGTCATCATTGGCGAGACCCTTCACCATGCGCAGGCCAAGCCGGACAGCGAAGCGATCTTCGGCATCGGTCGGCTCGAGCGTGCAATCCCAGCGGCTGGCATTGACGCAGACCGGACGCACCTCGACGCCATGATCGCGAGCATCACGCACGATCTGGGCCGGCAGATAAAAACCCATCGGCTGCGAATTCAGAAGCGCGGTACAAAAGACATCGGGATGCCAGCATTTCACCCAGGACGAGGCGTAGGCGATCAGAGCGAAGGAGGCGGCGTGGCTTTCGGGAAAGCCGTAGCTGCCGAACCCTTCGAGTTGCGAGAAGGTCTTTTCGGCGAACTCTGGCGTGTAGCCGTTGGCGATCATGCCGTTGATCAGCTTGTCGCGGAATTTCGAGACGCCGCCAGTGTGCTTGAAGGTGGCCATGGCGCGGCGCAGCTGATCGGCCTCGCCGGCGGAAAAGCCGGCGCAGACCATCGAGACCTGCATCGCCTGCTCCTGAAACAGCGGGACGCCGAGCGTCTTGCCGAGCACGCGCTCGAGCTCCGGCGTCGGAAACGTCACCTCTTCCGTCCCATCGCGCCGGCGAAGGTAGGGATGGACCATGTCGCCCTGGATCGGGCCGGGACGGACGATCGCAACCTCGATCACCAGGTCGTAAAATGTCCTGGGCTTCATGCGCGGCAGCATCGACATCTGCGCCCGGGATTCGATCTGAAACACGCCAAGCGTCTCGGCCTTGCGGATCATCGCATAGGTTCGCGGATCCTCGGCCGGGATCGTCGCCAGATCGAGGACAATGTCCTTGTGCTCGGACAGGAGATCGAATGACCGCTTCATACAGGTGAGCATGCCCAGGGCCAGGACATCCACCTTCATGAATTTGAGGGCGTCGATGTCGTCCTTGTCCCATTCCACGACCTGGCGATCCTTCATCGCCGCCGGCTCGATCGGCACGAGGCCGTCGAGCCGGTCATGCGTCAGGACAAAGCCGCCCGGATGCTGCGAGAGATGACGCGGCGTGCCGGCAAGTTGCGCGGCGATGGTGGCGATGGGCAAGGGAGGCGCGATCGTCAACGTTTCCAGCCAGGCGGCGCTGGTCGCGCTCGACGGCCACATTTCCTACCGCTCATCCAAGGCCGCGCTGGAAAACAGAGCTGGGCAAATACAATATCCGGGTCAACAGCGTGAACCCAACCGTGGTCATGACACCGATCTCATTGGGCCATTGGAGTCAGCCGCATGTCGCCGAGCCGTTCCTGAAACAGATGCCGCTCGGCCGCTGGGCGACGGAAGATGAAGTCGTAGGCCCAATCGTGTTTCTGCTCAGCGACGCCGCTTCGATGATCACCGGGATTCACCTTCCCATCGACCGCGGCTACACGTGCCGATGGGGCCTGTGACATCGTCCTAGAGAAAAGCTGATGCTGCCGGTTCTTCGAACTTCGCCGCGCCGGTCATGATGGCAACGACATCGGCCATGGTGTGGGTTTTCGGACTGACCACGGCCGCGCGTTTGCCCAGGCGCATGATTTGGATGCGGTCGGCGATTTCGAAGACGTTCGGCATGTTGTGACTGATCAGGACCACGGGCAGTCCGCGTTGCCGGATGGCCCGGATCAGGTCGAGCACCTGGCCGGTTTCGCGCACGCCGAGCGCTGCCGTCGGCTCGTCCATGATCGCAAGTTTCCTGGCGAACAATGCCGCCCTGGCGACCGCGACGCCCTGACGCTGGCCGCCTGACAGCGCTTCCACGGCGCTGCCGATCGACGGCAGGCGGAATTTCAGCTCCGCCATGCTGCGTTCCGCCTCCGCTCGCATGCCCTTTTTGTCGAGCATGCGCAGTACATTGCCGAGAAATCCGCGGCGGCGGCGTTCTCGGCCAAGAAACAGGTTGCTGGCGATGTCGAGCGCGGCCGCAACGGCGAGATCCTGGTAGACCGTCTCGATGCCGAGCTTGCGTGCTTCCAGCGGACCCTTGAAGTGGACGGGTTGGCCGTCCAGCAGGATGTCGCCGCTGTCGGGGACGATCGCGCCGGTCAGCGCCTTGATCAGCGAACTCTTTCCAGCGCCGTTGTCACCGACCACCGCCAGGATTTCGCCGGCGCGCAGTTCGAAATCGACACCGTCGAGAGCGGTGACGTGGCCGTAGCGTTTGACCAAATTGCGGGCTTCGAGGATGACGCCACCCGGGGTGGTCACCACTGGCGCTCTCGGCTCGACAGGCGTCATCACCGCCTCCCCCTGGTCAACTGATCGAGCGCGACCGCCACGATCACGAGAATGCCTGTGATCAGATCCTGCCAGAGCGGGTCAATGCCGGCGAGCGTCAGCCCATTGCGCAGGACGCCAACGATCAGCGCGCCTATCAGGGTGCCGATCAATCCGCCCCGGCCGCCGAACAGGCTGGTGCCGCCGATGACGACGGCGGTGATGGAATCGAGATTGGCGGTCTGCAAGGCATTGGGGTCGGCATTGGGGATTCGGCCGAGCGCCAGCCAGGCCGCGATCCCGTAAATGAACGCCGCTAGGACGTAGACCGACAGCAGGAGCCGGCCAACAGGTATACCGACGAGCCGGGCGGCTTCCGGATTGTTGCCGACCGCGTAGACATGCCGTCCCCATTGCGTCTGGTTGAGAAGGAACCAGACCATTCCATAGAGGAGGAGCATGATGATGACGCCGTAGGTCACGATGAAACCGTTCAGGCGGATGGTGTTTCCCGTCCAACCGAGAAAGTCGTCGTTGACCGCAAAAGCCCCGCCCGCCGAAATCAGCCTGAGGGCGGCGGTGATGATGCCCAATATGCCGAGGGTCACGATAAAGGGCGGCAGGCGCAGGCCGCTGATCAGGCTCCCAGCCGCGACTCCGGCCGCTGTGCAGGCAAGAACTGCCAGGGCCATGGCCGCGACCGGATCATAGCCGCTGTTCGCCAGCTTTCCGGCAAGGATTGTGCCCAGTACGCATATCGCCCCCACTGCGAGGTCGATGCCGGCGGTCAGGATGATCAAGGTCTGGCCAATGGCCAAGGTGCCGATGATCACCGTCTGCTGGAGAATGATCGACAGGTTTTGCATCGCGAGAAACCGCGGATTAGTCAGCGAAAAGATCACGCCGAAAGCAAGCAGCACCAGCAATGGGCCCACCGATGGCGTGCCGATCACCTTCTTGGCAATGCTGGACATCCTGCCGAAAGAGAGTGCCGATGGCGAATTCATAGTGCCCTCTGGAACGGTCGCCATGTCTGCCTCAAGGGTTGGGCCGGAAAACGAACGGGACCATGCCGATACAGACCGTCTTGTCGACGGCCTGTCCGGCATGGTCCCGCCGGGAGGATTCAGAAATCAGTCGCCCCAGCAGTTCTTGAGGCCCCATTCGGTATCCTTGGAGTCGATCCCTTCAATAGGCTTGTCGGTGATCAGGAACGAACCCGTATTGACGAACCCACTCGGCTTCTTGCCGCTGGCGGCATAGTCCACGACCGCATCGACACCCATAGCCGCCATCTTGTAGGGGAACTGCATGACCGTCGCGGCGATCTTGCCGGCCTTGACGTCGCGAACGCCGGCGCAACCGCCGTCGATGGAGGTCAGCATGACATCGGCTTCCTTGCCGAAGGATTTCAACGCCGCATAGCCGCCGGCGGCGGCTGGCTCGTTGATGGTGTAGACCGCATTGATCTCGCCGTTCTTGGAGAGCAGGTTTTCCATGCCGACCTGGCCCTTGTCCTGCGCGCCATTGGTGATAGCCGAGCCGGCAATGGCCGGATCGCCTTCGGCAAGCCCGAAGCCCTTCAGATATCCATTGTGCCGGAACATATCGACCGTGCCGCCAGGCGTTCCATCAAGCATCGCCAGCACCGGCTTCTTGTCGCCGATCGCCTTGCGGGCATAGGCGCCCTGCTGCACGCCGGCCTCGAAATTGTCCGTGGCAAACGTCGCGTCGACGGCGTCGGCCGGATCGGTCGCGGTATCGAGCGCGATCACGAGCACCCCCGCATCGCGCGCCTTCTTGATGACACCCAGCATGCCGGTCGAATTGTTCGGCGTCACCAGTATGCCTTTGGCGCCGGCGCTGATCAGATCCTCGATCGCAGTGACCTGGCCCTCATTGTCGCCGTCGAACTTGCCGGCACGGGCGATCAGCTTGGCGCCCTTGGCCTTGGCCTCCGCTTCGGCGGCCTGACGCATTTTCACAAAGAACGGGTTGACCTCCGTCTTGGTGACGAGGCCGACAATGACTTCCTCAGCCGAGGCATGGCCACTCACTGCAAAGGCGGTCCCGAAGAACACCAGGCCCGCAACGGCTGATTTGGCGATGGTTCCGGATTTCGCACCGGTCGACATAGGCAAAGTGGACATGAACTCCTCCCAAGTTGTTGAACCTTTCTCCTCAAAGGCTCACCGAGTTACGCACATGTTTTGCATACAGTCAAACATTATATCGTGAATTATGTATGTTTTTATACATAATCCACGATACGCGCCCCATATCGGACGTGCTCTGCACGACGAGGACGGCGATTCCGCAAAACGACGGGGCTGGCAATCGCTCTGTTCAGGCCACCGATTTCGCTTCTTCCTCCGGCCGCTCGAGCGACGCCGCCCTGTTCAGATCGTGCATGGCGTTGCGTACGGTCCGGCTGTCGCTGAGCTGCCTATAATTCTTGTAGAGGGACCGATAGGCGGCCGCGCCTTCGCGGCGGGGGTGATAGGGCGTGAAGGTGCGCGCGCCGAACCGGGCCGTGCCTTCGGCGAAGCCGCTCACCAGTTCGGCCGCGACCGCACCATGAACCGCCGCGCCGACGGCCGTTGCATGGGCAATGCTTGGAACCTCCACGACGCGCCCCAGCACGTCGGCCATGATCTGCACCAGCAATGGATTGTTCTGGGCCAGCCCGCTGGTCAGGATGACGCGGTTGATGGCAAAATCGCCGGCTTCGAAGAGGTCGACCACCGTGCGAGCGCCAAAACACAGCGACTCGATCAGTGCACGGTAGATGCCCGCACCGGTGGTTTCGGTGGTGAGACCGAGAAGCAGGCCGCTGAGGTCTGAATCCGCAAGTGGCACCCGGTTGCCGTTCCACCAGTCGAGCGCCACGAGATGGTTGGTGCCGGGTTCGAGCGTGGCTGCCTCGCGGTTGTAGATACGGAAACTTTCCGCCTCGTCGGAACCACGCGGAAAGGCCTTCACGAACCAGGCGAGCGTGTCGCCAAACCCCGCCTGCCCGGCCTCGTAGCACCAGAGATCGCGAACCGATCCATCCTT
The DNA here is from genome assembly GCF_040319965.1 of Mesorhizobium sp. M0830. Taxonomy (NCBI): domain Bacteria; kingdom Pseudomonadati; phylum Pseudomonadota; class Alphaproteobacteria; order Hyphomicrobiales; family Phyllobacteriaceae; genus Mesorhizobium; species Mesorhizobium sp. M0830. Next base: position 29,742 of record NZ_JAMYOR010000040.1, read on the forward strand.
GGCCACGCCTTCGATGCCGGGTGGCAATGGACGGAACTGCTCGTTCAAAAAGAGATAGACCGCCGATGTTCCGAGCGCGCCGACGAGACAGCCGGACGACACGGCCCCGACCGCGGGCAGCACGACGTGTGAATCAATCACCGCCACCGCCACGACGGCGCGGCCAGTGATCCCCGTGCGCATCCGCCATGGCTCGGATAGGCTTCCAGCCGGAGTGCCAATACGGTGCGGCTCCGACAGCCTTTCGGAAAGACCTGGCACGATCCCCTGGGGATAGCCTTCCGCCTCGGAATACTGGGCCTTGTAGGCCGCAAAACCCAGACTGCGCACTTCACAGCCAGTCAACTGCCAGACAAGCCAATCGCCGGATTCGATGAACCGTCCGGCCGCTTTCCAGATGCGCGGTGCTTCGTCCGCGATTTGGGCCGCCTTCGGCAGCAGCCATTCGCCGGAAAGCTTGCCGCCGAAATTGCGCAGGAAGGCCCCGCCCCGGCGGTTGATCGCATCCGCATAGGGCTGCGCGGCGCGATGCTTCCACAGTTTGACATAGGCATGAGGCTCGCTTGGGTAAAGGTCGGAAAGGGCCGTGCCGTCGGTGGTGGTCGGCATCGGCGAGCTTGCCGAAAAGCCGAGCCCAATCGACTCGATGACCCGGCCACGCCCAAGCACGCCGAGGATTTCTTCCGTCGCCTCAAGATAGTCGGCGGCATTCTGCAACGCCCATGACCGCGGCAACGGCGTGCCATCAGGAAGGCTTTGGGTCATGACGTCATGACGGTAGGCATGCGTGTGGCTGCCGATCTGCTCGCCGGTTGCTGCATCCAGAAGGACGCCGCGAGCTGAGCCGGTGCCGTAATCCAGTCCGATAACGTAAGTTGCGGTCATCTCGCCTGCTGCCCTCCCAACTCCGGCGACGCAGCGCGACGATGTTTCTCAAGCGCCCTGTAAACCGCCTTCTTGACCGCCTCAACGGTGAGGTGGAAATGCTCGTAGAGCATCTCGGCCGGGGCCGATTCGCCAAAGGAGTCGATGCCGACACACTCACCCTCAAGGCCCACATATTTGCGCCAATAGTCGGTGACGCCGGCTTCGACGGAGATGCGGGGAACGCCGCGCGGCAGCACCTCGGCCTTGTAGCCGTCATCCTGCCGGTCGAAGGCACTGGTGGACGGCATGGAGACCACACGAGCCTGGATTCCTTGCTTCGCGAGCTGCTCCTGTGCGCCGACAGCGAGCTGTATTTCGGACCCGGTCGCGATGATGACGGCGTCCAGCCGGCCATCTTCCCGGCGCAGCACATACCCGCCCCTGCGCACAGCTTGAACCTGGGCCTGGTCGCGCGGCTGAAACGGCAGGTTCTGGCGGCTAAGCGCGAGACTTGTCGGCGTCGCCGCCTGCTCCAGCGCAACCTGCCAGGCAACCGCCGTCTCAACGGTGTCGCATGGTCGCCATACGTCCATGTTGGGCATCAGCCGGAGCGTCGCCACCTGCTCGATGGGCTGATGCGTCGGACCATCCTGACCGAGCGCGATGGAATCATGGGTAAAGACATAGATGGCGCCGAGCTTCATCAGCGCTGCCATCCGCAGGGCGTTGCGCGCGTATTCCGAAAACATCAGGAACGTGCCGCCGAATGGACGAAACCCGCCATGGGCCATCAGGCCGTTCATGATCGCGGCCATTCCGAACTCGCGAACGCCGTAGTAAATGTAGTTGCCACCCGAGACGGAGGTGATCGGCTCGGCTCCCTTCCAAAGGGTGAGGTTCGAACTGGCGAGATCTGCCGAACCGCCTATCAGCTCGGGAAGGAAGCCGGAAAAGGCCTGAATGGCGTTCTGGCTTGCCTTGCGTGTGGCCAGCGTTTCGGCTTTTTCGACGGTTTGCGCAACGAACGCATCCGCCTTGGCGGCGAAGGCCGTGGGAAGATCGCATTTGGCTCGCCGCTCGAACTCCGCCGCTTCATTGGGGTAGACCTCGCGGTATGTCTCGAAGCGGCGGCGCCAGTCGGCCTCGAGCATAGCCCCTCTGACCGAGGCGTTCCACGCGTCGCCAATCTCTCTTGGAACGTCAAACGGCGCATGCGGCCAGTCGAGAGCAAGCCGAGCCCCGCCGACTTCGTCGGCGCCCAGCGGAGATCCATGGCAATCGTGACTGCCCGCCTTCGTCGGCGCTCCCTTGCCGATCGTGGTCTTGCAGCAGATCAGCGTCGGGCGGGTTGCATGCGCTTTTGCCGCGGAAATCGCCCGGTCGACCGCCTCGACATCGTGCCCGTTCACATCGGCAATGACCTGCCAGCCATAGGCCTCGAAGCGCTTGGGCGTATCGTCAGAAAACCAGCCGCCGACATGGCCGTCGATGGAAATGCCGTTGTCGTCGTAAAGCACGATCAGCTTGCCCAGACCGAGCGTTCCGGCAAGCGAGCACGCCTCATGCGAAATGCCTTCCATCAGGCAGCCGTCGCCTGCCAGGACAAAGGTGTGGTGGTCGACAATGTCGTGTCCGGATCGGTTGAATTTCGCGGCCAGCGTCTTTTCGGCAATTGCCATGCCGACAGCATTTGCGAGGCCTTGCCCGAGCGGCCCGGTCGTAACCTCAACTCCCGGCGTATAGCCGAATTCGGGATGGCCCGGCGTCCTGCTACCAAGCTGCCGAAACTGCCGCAGATCATCGATCGAGACATCGTACCCAGTGAGATGGAGCACGCTGTAGAGCAGCATCGAGCCGTGGCCATTGCTGAGCACAACGCGGTCGCGGTCGGTCCAGGCCGGATTGGATGGATTGTGACGAAGGTGCCGGTGCCAGAGCGCGACTGCGATCTCGGCCATGCCCATCGGCATGCCTGGGTGGCCGGACTTGGCGTTCTCGACCGCATCCATTGACAGCGCACGGATGGCATTCGCCAGGAGATCCGGGCGGGCGAAGTCCTTTTGCGCTGACAACATGTGAGATTCCGTCGATCGAGTGACGGAGAAACATCGCAACAGCGCGGGGCGGCCCACGCAAGTTCATCCGTTCCTCCCGGACGACATCCTCTTAGCTGCCGATATATCTTTAAGTCAACGTGTTATTGCATGTTTTTGTACAAAAGTTATGCAGCTTTCTTGCAGACATGCCTTTATCTCCCCGGGGTTTATGGCTAAATCTCAGGGCGAACGGGAAAGTGCGGAATGGTCAGGACAAATGGTACGGCGGAGCATCCCGCCCTTGCAAACAGCGGGCAAATTCTCTCGCTGATTGCCACCGGCGCCGCCACGTCCCGGTCGGCGTTGCTCGAGGCGTCGGGATTGTCGCGCGTGACCGTCACCCAGCGCCTGAATGCGCTGATCGACTCCGGCCTGATCCGCGAGACGGCGCGCACCATGCCGAGCGGCGGGAGGCCAACGCGCGTGCTTGGAATCAATGAACGGGCGGGCTTCTTTCTCGTCGCCAACATCGGCGAAACCTACATCCATCTTGCCGCCATGGACCTCGAACCCGCTGTCGTCTCGCAAAGTACAATACCGTTCAACGCGTCGGACGGACCGGCGGTTTCCCTTGAGCAGATTGCCGACGGGTTCGACATCCTCGCAGCGAAGGCCCGGACCAGCCATGGCTCGCTTTTCGGGGTCAGCCTCAGCATGCCCACGCCGGTCGATTTCAAACGCGGCCGCGTCGTCGGTCCTTCGGTGCTTCACGGGTGGGACGAATTCGACATCATCAGCTGGCTGCGCCGTCGCTTCGATGTGCCAATCTATGTCGAAAACGACGTGAACCTCATGGCGATCCACGAGCATCGCCAGAACTTCCCGCATGTCGATGACATGTTCTTCATCAAGGCTGGAACGGGTATCGGCAGCGGCATCATCGCCGGCGGCAAGATCTTTCGCGGCGCTCAGGGCGCGGCCGGCGACATCGGCCATATCCAGTTCAACTCCGAGAACCCGCCGTTGTGCCGCTGTGGCAAGCTCGGTTGTGTCGAAGCCCGCGCCGGCGGCTGGGCGATTGCCCGGGATCTCTCGAGCAAAGGCTTCAAGGCGGAGAACGCACGCGATGTCATATCGCTCGTCGAAATACAGAAGCCGGAAGCCCTGATGCTGCTGCGCAGCGCTGGGCGGGTGATCGGCGAAGTCGCCTCAGATGTCGTCAGTATTCTCAACCCAAACCTGATCGTGGTGGGCGGCACACTCGCCAAGGGTGGAGAGTTTCTGTTGTCGGGTATCCGCGAACTCGTCTACCAGCGATGCCTTCCACTTGCTACGCGCGAGTTGCAGATCGTGCTTGCCAACCCGCAGAAGGATAGTGCCCTTTTTGGCGCTACCTATCTGGCGCTTGAGGATATCTTCAGCCTCAGGAAAGTGGAGGAACTCATCGATCGACTTGCCATCGACCGCGCCAATCCACTTTCACAAGGCGGCAGGATTTCCGGATGACGCTGTTTCAGGTGACACCCATGATCATCGCGACAAGATCCTTCTGAACGCCTTGGCGTATAGTCATCTCGCCGACACTTCGGCCTTGCCGCATGACGACAGCACGATCCGCCACGCGCACGACGTGGTCCATGTTGTGGCTTACAATAATGACTGACAGGCCTCGCTCCGGCAGGCGTCTTACCATCGTCAATATCTCGTCGGATTCGCGCACACCAAGTGCCGCCGTGGGTTCATCCAGAATGACCACCCGGCGGGCGAACGCCACCGCCCGTGCAACTGCCACAGCTTGACGCTGGCCGCCCGACATCAGTCCGATCTCCTGGGAGGGTGAGACATGGCTGACGCTTAGCGCGCTCGCATGCTCCCGCCACTGTCTCTGCTCTTGTCCGGCGGAAAGGAAGCCCAGCGGACCAAGCCAGCGTGGCCACGTCTGCTCGCGTCCAATCAGGAAGTTGTCGGAGACGGTCAGATTGTCGAAAACAGCAAGATCCTGAAATACGGTCTCGATGCCCGATGCACGCGCGTCGGCGGGCGAACGCAGCCGCAGTGGGCGTCCGTCAAGCTCGATGTCACCGGAATCCAGCGTTACGATGCCGGTGATCGCCTTGATGAGTGTCGACTTTCCGGCACCGTTATCGCCGAGCAAGGCAACAATCTCGCCCTCATGAAGGTCAAGCGACGCACCAGCCAGCGCCGTGACGAACCCGTAGGCCTTGCGCGCGTCCCGCACCGAGAGAACCAGACGCGCATCGGAGGCCACGTTGGAAATGCTGTCTGGCGAGGCGATGCTCATTGGCTCACCTGTCTCGCGCGCAGCGTTCGAATGCGGGTCTCGATGTGTTTGCGCAAGACATCGAGTTCAAGTGCCAGCAGGATGCCGATGCCTATTGCCACCGATGACCAGAACGGAGAGACGTCGAGTTGCTGAAGGCCACTGCGGATCGTGGCGATGATGAGCGCGCCGAACAGCACGTTGGTGATGCTGCCGCGACCGCCGAAGAGACTTGCGCCGCCGACAACCACCGCCGTGATGGCGTCCAGCTCATAGCCGACGCCCGAAAGAGGCGAAGCCGACCCGGTCCGACCGTGATACAGCATGCCTGCAATGCCCGCTGTGGTACCACAGATGGCATACGCGCTCATGATCAACCTGTCGCGCGGAAGCCCAACCCATTGCGCGACATCCGGATTGCCGCCAACCGCATAGAGCCAGCGGCCCCATTGCGTACGCCGCAACATGAGCCAGAACAACCCTGCAAGAACCAGGACCATCAAGGCGCCGGCAGGTATGCCCAGCATCTTGCCGTTTGCCAGCCAATGCACGGCGGGCGAAACACCCACGAGCGTGTTGCCGCCGCTGATGAGCAATGCGACACCGGCAACAATGCCGAGCATCGCGACGGTGACCACGAGGGGCTGCGGAATGCCGCCCTTGACGATGAGGAAGCCGTTGATCAGTCCGACAATCAGACCAACAAGAGGATAGATGACCAGCGCAATCGAGCTGGGTTGATCGACACCGGTGAGCGTGGCCGCCGTCACGACGCTCAGCGCTATGACGCTGCCGACCGAGACATCGATGCCGCGAACCAGGATCACGAGGAATTGCCCTAGGCCCAAGGCGCAGACAATCGCGCTTTGGGCCAGCAGGTTCTGAAGATTGCGCACCGATAGGAAATGTGGGGCAAGCAGGCCGAATGCCACGATCAGCGTTACCAGAATTATGATCGGGCCGGCCTGCAACAGCCACAGCAAGACAGAGAGGTGGTCGCGGCGTCCTGCCGCCGTGTCAGGCGACTTCCCCACAATGTCGACATGTGCTTCCATGGATGGCGCTATTTCACGACGTCATCAACATTGCCGGCCACCACGTCGGAGACCGTCTTCAGCATGCCGCCAGCATTCTCCGAGGTTTGGACGGGCTGCGCCGGCACCACCACAAGCTTTTCAACGCTTTTACCGCGCACCAGGTCAGCAGTGGTGTCCGTGGCTGTTCTGGCGATCACCTCGAACGGGTAAGGGACCGTGAACTTCCAGTTCTTGTTGCCCTTAGCGATCGCCTTCAGCGCGTACTCCTGGCCGCCGACCGAACCAACGATGACATTGGAGCCGGTTGCCTCGAGCGCCTGCAGCGTGCCCTGTGCCGAGACGTCAAAGATATCGTAGATGCCGACCAGATTTGGATGCGCGTTCAACATGCCCTCGGCGATCGTGCGCGATTTCTCGGGGTCGCAACGGGCGTCGCCCTCGGCAACGATGCTGAACTTCGTACCCTTCAACGCATCCTTGAAAGCATTGATGAACGCGTCGGTATCCGCCAGGCCCGCAATACAGCGGATGACGCCAATCTCGCCTCCCGCAGGGAGTTGTTTGGCAAACTCCTGCACGACTGCCTTCTCGGCCCCGACGGGATCATAATTCACCTGCGCCGTCAGGTCGTCGATCGGCGGTGGCGCGCCGTCGAAGGACAGCACCTTGATGCCTTGCTTGGTCGCATCGTTGAGCGCGCTTACCAGTTCCTTGGAGGTGGCACCGGTGTTGACGCCGATAACGTTGTAGCCTTCAGCGGGGGCGTTGACGATTTCCTGAATGAAGAAATTGACGTCGCCGCGCGAGGTACCCGATTTGACGTCGATCTGGACATCTTCAATTTTGCCTGCCCGGCCTTTGGCGACATTGTACTGGCGAACATAGGCCTGATCGCCGAGGTACGAAAAGAGCATCAGCCCCTTGGGCTTTTCACCTGCAAAAGCGCCAAAGGCAACGCAGCAGCCTGCCGCAAGCAAGGTCGCGACGGAAGCGTGCAAAACCAGCTTCGATTTCATTTTTATCTCCTCCCTGGGTGTCGAGGCCCTCCCGAAGTCAGCCTCCATCTGACGATACGCCATCTCCACCAATATGTCTATCTTCATCTAAATTATGGGCGGATTTTGTTCATTTTTAAGCATAACTCTATGCCGACGCAGGTTTGCTCCGGCTCCCGATTGAACCGGTCGTGCGATAGAGCGTGACGGACTGGAGGGCAAAGATCGATGGCCTTCCGCGTACCTCTGTCAGAGGTTCGGTCAGCCAATTGCCCGTGATCGCCGGAGACTAGCGCTTGATCTGGTCGAGGCGGTCAACCGCCTTGACGTTCTCCGCCGAAGCGCCGGCAGGGTCGAAGCTGGAGGCCAGATATTTGTCGACAATCGCTTTCGCCAGTTCGGGCCCTATCACGCGTGCGCCCATGGTGATGATCTGAGCGTTGTTGGACTTGGCGGCCCGTTCTGCCGAATAGGTGTCGTGGGTCAGGGCGGCACGTATTCCCGGCACCTTGTTGGCGGAAATCGAAACTCCGATGCCGGTTCCGCAGAACAGCAAACCGCGCTCGAATTCGCCATCGACAACCCGTTGAGCAAGCCTCTGCAAGATGTCGGCGTAAAGGCCAGGCTGGCTTAGATCCGTTACCGAGACGCCGGCCTTGGCGCCCGGCCTTGTCTTTGGTGGCGTCTATTCGGGTCGCGGTGTGGCACTCTCCATGTCGCTTGGCCAGGAAATCGGTCGCTGGGCGGCAGGTCGGCGCACGAATGAGCAGATGTCGCTTCCGGTCACCAATATGAAGCCGGTCCCGTTCCATCCGATCGCGGTGCAGGTCGCCAACCGTATGCACGGCTGGGACCGATTCCAGGATCGCTCTTGATGAAGCCGCAGATGCTCCCAAGCTTGCCATCACACCGAAACTATGGCCGCTTCAATACCTCCGGGCTGCAACGTTCCAGACTGCCTTTTATGCGACTTTCGAAGCACAAATCATGAACATGGGATGACGGGGTATTCGGTTCAAATTCGCCACTGGCGTCAGCTTCGCGCTCCCTTTCGCCATTGACGTAATCACTACCGCAGCCTCAAAGCTGACACCACGCGCCATGGCACTGGCAATCTTATTTTGGAAATACGGCACTGGAGATGGTGGTAACACCTTATTGGCCGAACGCGTGTCTAGCGCCCGGTGTTTGCATCTATTGTAGTCGATAGTGTTCAATTAAACGATAGTCTGGGCTTGTCATGACCGCGCGAATCCTCGTCGTCGACAGTATCTCTGCCAATGTGCGGTTGCTCGAGGTCAGACTATTGGCGGAATATTTTGAGGTGCTGACGGCGTCCAACGAGTTTGATGTCATCGAGACCTGTGAAAACGGCAAGGTTGATGTGGTACTGCTCGATGTGAAGATGCCCGACATGGACGCGTTCGCGGTCTGCAAGCGACTGAAGAGCGGTCCGGCGACTTCGCATATCCCCGTAGTTATGATCACCACAATTGACGGGGTTACGGATCGCGTGCGTGGCCTTGAGGCCGGCGCTGACGATTTCCTGACCAAGCCGATCAACGACCTGCAGTTGATGACGCGGGTTAAGAGCCTAGTCAGGCTGAAGTTGCTGACCGATGAACTGCGCCTGCGGGTTTCGACGACCCACGACATCGGTATCGAGGACCTTTTGAACGGTAGGTCCACGTTTGATGGAGCGAATCCGAAAACGCTTCTGGTCGACGAGCGCAAATCTTCCCTCGAACACATCCAGAAAATATTGCACGGCGAGGCCGAGCTCGACATTGCCACCGATCCGGATACCGGCTTCTTCAGAGCTGCCGAAACACCGTATGAGTGCGTGCTTATCTCGACCGCCTTTGCCGATTTCGATCCGCTACGGCTGTGCTCGCAGTTACGTTCGCTCGACCGAACCCGCTTCCTGCCGATCATCCTGCTGGCTGACATAGGCGAAGAGGGGCGCATAATCCGGGGCCTCGAACTCGGCATCAACGACTATCTCACGCGGCCGATCGACCAGCAGGAGCTGAAAGCGCGGCTGCGCACGCAGGTGCGCCGCAAGCGCTACAATGACCAACTGCGCTCCACCGTCACCCAGACCATCGAGATGGCGGTGATCGACTCTGTAACAGGGCTGCACAACCGACGTTACTTAGACAGCCACCTACAGACCCTGTTCGACCGAGCCGTGACCCGCCGACGTCCGCTGTCGATATTAATCACCGACGTCGACCTCCTGAAGTTGGTCAACGACACATACGGCCATGATGCAGGTAGCGACGTCTTGCGCGAGTGCGCGCGCCGGCTGCACAAGAATGTGCGCGGTATTGACCTTGCATGTATATACGGGGGCGATGAATTCGTCGTGGTGATGCCTGATACCAACTGTGCGGTGGCGGAAAGGGTTGCGGAACGCATTCGCGTCGAAATCGCCCAGATGCCGTTTTCCGTCGGCTATGATGGCAAAGCGATCGAAGTCACGGTCAGCATTGGCGTGTCCTCTATCTTCGTGGGGGCCGATACGGTTGCCGGATTGATAAAGCGCGCGGATATAGCCCTGTATGAAGCGAAGACTGGCGGCCGCAATCGCGTGATCGTCCATCTCGAATAATTTGTTCACGGCCTGACGATGTCGAGGACTTGCGCGGGCAATTGTTCATGGCAGGCTCTTTGCCGCGGCCAGGAGTGCGCCAGGCTCGCTGTCCAGAGGCACCGCCTCCACGACTAAGCCGCGTTCGCCGACGGCCCACCAGAGGCTTTCCCATCCGCCAATCAGGAAGACCAACGGGTTGGGGTTCTTCTTCATGATGTCGGCCCACGTTTGTCGATCGCGACCAGAAGGCGTGGGGTGGGGCTCGGGGTGAGTATGCCACTCGCCAACAAAGGTTTCGGTCCTGCCGCTCGCGTGCCACGCTTTCAGCGCCGCAGCCTGGTGGCCGGGATCCCGCCGGTCGAAGCGGTAGCGGCTGCGCACATCGAGCGGCATCGGCACCGTGCACCCCACGACCTCGACATGGCTCCCGCGATAGCTGCCGATCAGGATGCCCCCGGCCTCGTTGCGCCGTTCATCAACGATAAGGAACGCGCCGATCGTGGCCAGGACCACGGGCGCAACCATCACATAACGCTGTTGTGACCATTCGCGGATCACGGATGGCGCGCCCCGCAGGCAGGGCACTGGCCAAGCGGTCCAGGGCTTCCGCTCTTGGTGAGCCGTGCAAGACGTTCATCAAACACCTGGGCCCGGAAATGGTGGAATGCGCGGCCGTTCGACCAGTCGAGGACCATGTCGCATGCCATCGCAGCGGCCGTGACCGGGCGGGTCACCGGAAAGGGCGCAAACGCGGTGTCGCCGCAACCCCGAACATTAAGCAGGGCGACCTCTATACCAGCTTTGAGCGTGGGGAACCGTTCTCCGCCGGCTAGGTCTGTCTTCAGGCATTTGAAACACGCATGATCGGGTGAACCGGTGAGGATGGCCCGGGCCGCAGCGCCGTTCCCGGCAAGCCATACGAACAGTATGGGCGGTGTATCAGGGCGGCCCTGCACCGCATGCGCGTTCAGCGCAATCGAAAACGCTTCCTCGCCGGTCGCGTCGATGACCAAGTCGTAGCTGTCACGGGTCAGGTCGTCCCATGTAAAGTCACGGTTCCGAGCCGTCACGTCGAGAGGCGGAAGCTGGGTCTTGAGGAGTTCGGCTACCCCAACCGCCTTGTTGCGGTCGATGAACGGCACGCCGAGCACATGGCGGCCAAGATTGGCCGGGCTCAGTTTCTCGCTGTCATAAAGGGTCAGGCTACCCCATCCGGAGCCGCAACCACACTGCGCAAGCTGTTGGGCGAGAAACCCGCCAATGGTGCCGCAACCGATGAGGGCGATCCGCGCATTAGAGAGGTCGTAGGCGCCACCCAGATTGCGGCTGAAAACATGTGCGCGGTCGGCCAGAATACCCCCCGCCTGTTCAACTTCGACGTCCTTCGCGGCCTGCGCCAGGATGCGTGGCAGGGCGATGCGCCGGTTGTTCAGGAGTTCCTTTGTACGGAAGCGTGGCGGCAGCGTCGCCCGATAATAGAAATAGCCGTTGTCGGCGGAGAGAACTACCGCGCGAAGCGTACCGCTGCCGGTCGTGAACAGCCTCTCGACCCGGCCGAGGGCTTCTGGCGCGGCGATCTGAAGCCACTTGTTAAGCGCCAGCAACGAGGTCGGCGGCCACGGCAAAGCAGGGTCGACCGACAAGGGATGGTCGATCCGGATCACCTCGACCTGTTCGCCATCGCTCTTGTCGACATGGCGCCTGCGGTCGCGCTCAACAAGCCACGATTCGTCGGTCGCGACGACCGGAACCGGCTCGCCCTCTTCAACAAGAGTAATGTATTTGACCGTAGCAGGGCCCTCGTATCCGTCCGGCAAGTCAATATATGCGCTCACGGCGCCCCAATAGGCCTGGAATTCATCGGCAAAATCGCCATCGGAGCGACCCCGGATGGCGTCACGTAACACTCCCTCGGCTTGGTCGAGGCACTGCAGGACCGTGCCGCCGGGATCGTAGCGGTCAAGGATGACAGCGCCACGGGCATAGTAGCACACTAGGTAATTGGGGCCGATGATATGCGGCAGCTTGCGCGCCGGTGCTTTCCACGAGGCGTGCAACCGAATCGACGGATAGGTGACGAAATCAAGGTCCGTGACGTCGATATCTACAGGGATATCGAGGCCACCGGTGTCCAAAACCCCTGAGAACACAGATCGTTCCGGCAGTCGCCAGTTCCGTTTGAACCCCCGCTGGGTCAGGGCATCATGAACCCTGACGAGGCGCGGGTCAGCCACTCGTCGAGCGTCCGACCACCGGAGCGGCAACTTCCTTGCGCGGCTGGGACAGCACCGTCACGGTTGCGGTTTCGGCGGTGGTCACGAGGTCAGGACGGTCCGGTAGGCGTTCACCGAAGATGAACATCATGTTGGCGACCGCTTCCTTGGCAACCGTGCTGGTCGTCACTGCATGGGACAGGCGTGTATGGAACTCTTCCGCCTTGGATACGGCAACCTTGCGCTGCTCGGCGGCCATCCGATTGAGGTTCTCCGAAGACACGGCGGGATTGGCGATGTCCTGGTTCAGGAGGATCGGCAGCCTCTTGACGACTAGCAGGAGAATTTCGTCCTCGCGGCTCGGCAGCAGCTGGCGGGTTTTCTCCTCAAAGGCCATAAAGGCGCAGGCCATCAGGAGGATCGAGGAGACGCCGTCAAGGTGCGGCTGGTGGTGGTCGCGCCAGGCCTTCAGGTAACGGCAAACGCGACGCAGGACTTCGCCATACGTGTCCACCGCCTCGAGGAACCAGGTGTGGATTTTGCGGGGATCCGAAACGAACCAGTCTTCCTCACGGTGGGCGAGCAGGACGGCATCTTCTGGCAGCGCGTCCCAGCGGTCCGGCCGCTTCGCGTCCTCGATTGCGAGAACATGCTTGTTGACGCGCTCCTGAAGCTGGACAAATTCCGCATCCGGAATGGCGTAGAGCGGAACATCGACGTGCGCCGACTTGGAAATGATCAGCCGCGCACAGGTCGGCTTCCTGACGAAACGCCAGCCGTCTTGCTGGGCGGCGAGTTCGATCAGCGCGTTGTCGACGAACTGAAAGAACGCATCGGCCGCCACGGAGGGCTTGGATCGACCGACGGGCCCCGGTCCCTTCACGAAGGACATGGGCAGGTAGCAACCGTCGTCCAGGTCCTTCTGCTGCGGCGGCGTCCAAGCCGGGTCGTTCAGTGTCTTGTAGGCGTGGCTGCCCTGCGTGAAGAAGCGCGGCCTGATCGCCAGGCCGAATGCAGCAACGCCGCCTTTTTCGAAGGCGGCGCGCAGGTGGTCGCGGATCAGTTGCCGGGCAAGGCGCAAATCGTCGTCCTCGGCCTTGATGTTGGCGAGGAAATGCGGTGCCGACGCGGTACTGGAGTAGAGAAGCTTCGAAACATTAGCCATAGAATTACCCGTCCCTTGAAATCTACCCAGCGAATCGTCATGTGGGAATCAGGGTTCGATTATACTAGGGTTCGTGACAAGAACAAAATCGGAACCCTGTGGAAAACCTTGGAGGGCGGAACCATTGTCGTTTCATATCCTTAGCTTGAGTGGCGGCGGCTATCGCGGCCTTTTCACGGTTTCTATACTCGAACGAATTGAGCAACGGATCGGACGGCCCATCGGCGAGTGTTTCGACATGATCGCGGGCACGTCCATCGGGGGCATCATCGCCATCGGTCTTGGGATGGGAAAAACAGCCAAGGAGATCCGCGAAACGTTCGAAAGCGAGGGATTGAAAATCTTCCCTCACCGCGCGCCTCCGCGGACGTTCCTTGGCGAGTATCGGGCCAAGTACGACATGTACAGCAGCGGGCCGAAGTATGATCCAGCCCCGCTGAAGGCGACCGTCGACAAGGTGGTTGGCGCCACGACCCTGCTTGGCGAAGCCAAAAACCGGCTGCTCATTCCGGCGGTGAACATGACCAAGGGCAGCGTCCAAATGTTCAAGACGCCGCATCACCCCAATTTCGTGATTGATCTGGCTCGCAACGCAGCCGAAGTGGCCATGGCGACGTCGGCTGCACCGTTTTACTTCCCGCTGGCATCAATGGGTGACAGTTTCTACGTCGACGGTGGTCTTGTCGCCAACTCTCCCGACATCTGCGCGGTCCACGAGGCGATCAATTTTTGCGGCCAGAAAGTCGACGACCTTCGCGTGCTGAGCATCGGGACCACCACAACCGGGTTTTCGCTTCCGAAATCCCTCGGTAGGTCTCTATCTGGCAAGGACTGGCTGACCAACGAACGGCTGATCTCCACCATCATTTCCTCGCAGCAGCAGATGGTTGATTTCATGCTACGGCATCAGCTGGGGGATCGCTATCTGCGCATCGACGCTCAGCCTTCGGCCGACCAGGCCGTCGACCTTGGCATGGACATCGCCACGCCCGACCGGCGGGCCACCCTCCTTGGCCTCGCCGAGGGCGAATATCAGAAGCATGCGGGTTCGTCCTTCATTGCGGCAGTGTTGGCCCATCGGCCCCCACCGATCGATTTCTCTTCGCAACTGGCCGCGGCGAAGCCTCGCGCCTAACTGTTTCGCCGGCGCCAAGGGTCGCGTGCGGTGCCTCGGCCTGACGGGCGGCCGCGGAACTCACAGCGCGAACCTATCGTTCAATTCCCTGGTGCGCCAAAGGGTGAGTTCCTGACGAGTGAGGTTTTGCGCAAACGCTTTGCAGAATCGTCAACACCCGATGCAATACAGGTAGGTGCGGACTATTTTTGAGCCGGTTACACAACGGCAGCTATTGCTATCGGCACTCGGGAGCCGCCCTTCCGCTTCCGGCCCGCACCGGTCGTTGCGTTGCTCCGGCTTAGTGGATGCTTCTGGCGCTACAGCCATCTTCGCATGCGATACGGATACGAGCTGCATCTTCACACCAACCCCACCCTGAAATCCTCCAGAACCTGAGCCAGCCCTCGCGCGCCGAGAAGGGTCACAACACGCCTCGCTTGAAGCTTCGGTACCGCGCGATCGTAAATGGCAAGATTGGTCGCCTCGTTGAGGCGCGAGGGATAAATGATCCCGTCGGGCGCGGATGGGTGCTCGTGAAACACCAGTGACCACCGGCGTGCCAGGTTCTGGCGCTGTGCCCGAACGACATCGGTCGGCACACCCATGCGAACGGCATTGTCGCCTCTGAGATCGACCAGGCGTAGGTCTGTCGTGGTCGCGATCTCCGCATAGCGCCGCTGGGTCAGTTCCACCTCCTCTATGGGAAGATCGTCAAGGATTCCTTCGCGGCGATCGCGGAGCACGGTCTCGAGGAAGCACACCTTCAGGGAGTCACCGACGTAAAGAACGCCAAACCGATTGGCGTCAACGCGGCGCCGCGGATCGCTGAATCGGCTCGGCGACTTCCCGTACCCCAACGGATCGGGATAGGTGCTCCAGTAGATCCGGCCGAATGTCCGACCCGGCGATATGGTCTCGACTTCGAGCTTTGCGCGCCCGAAATCGGGTGGAGGTGGAACGCCCGGCATTCAGTCGAAATCGCCCCTGGCCATGCCTTCCGCCGCGGCCAAAACCGAGGCGTCATCGCCTTGTTGAAGGGCTCGAAGGCCGGTCCGCCCATCGAGGGCGCCATGGCGCGACACCAGAAACCGATAGACGGCCCAGGCACTATTGCCCAACATGGCATGCAGCGCCGGCAAGGCGCCGAAGGGACGACCGTCCTTGTCGAGTTGCCAGACAGGAAAGCGGAAACCGCGTTTGGCGCCATCGATCCCGAGCACCTGTCCGCTTTGCCGCCTGGCGTTGACCGTCACCCGCGACGTGCCGAGCAGCTTGGCAAAGGCATCCGCGCTCAGCATGTCCTCGCCGGCGACAATTTCGGCGACACGCTTGCGGCCACGCGCGCGCGCTCCGGCAAGAGCCGCCTCGAGATCGGCATCCATGCCCGTGTCCTCGACGGGAAAGATGTCGACTGAGGCGATCGGTTGCTCTTCGACCGGCGTGATCGTCTGCGCATCAGCCGCCGCATCGACCTCTACCCGAAACGATACGCGATGGCCGATCTTGCGGCTGCGAGCGATCGCTTCCTGATAGCGTTCGAGCACTACCTTCTTGAAGACTGCCTGTGCCGGCAGCTTCGTGGTGAAACTCAGGGCGGCGACTGCCGCATGCGATGCGGTCCCGCTATGATTGCTGCGTTTTGGAGCGGCCATGATGAGAACCTCCTGCTATCACCCAATATGGTTGCAGATCGCAAGTTCGTCAAGTTCGACAATTTCGTAAAGTTGGTAGCAAATGGCTGCGGACTAAACAATTCCCCAGGCACGAAACCTTCCCCTGCCCGTCATCTCGCGCACGCCAAGCTCGCCGATCAGGTTGAGCGCCCCCTGTTTTGTCAATTTTAGCCGCTCCTGGATCATGCCCGTCGAGACGAGCGGCCGCGACAGCACCAGCTCGACCAGGTCGGGCAGTTTCGAGCTGGCGCGGCGGTCGCGGAGTTTTCGCTCCATCTGGCTTTTGGCCAGCACCAGCCGATCGTGTTCCTTCAGGCCAGCCACTGCGGCGTCGTGAATGGCATCGAGCGAGGCGAGCAGCCGATCGCCGCGACTGCGCGCCCGCCGCCGCTCGCGCGGAATGTTTTTGGCGCCGAGATGAATGCAAGCGAGATGGTGGGCGGCGAGACCTTCCTGTCGCAGCAGCGCGGCAACCAGCAGCGGCCCGAGCCACGTGGCATGCTGCAGCACCTCGATGTCCGACCAGGCTTCGAGCAGGACCGCAGCGCGCAGCACGACTGGTTGCGCCCGCGTCCCGGCGAGCACAGCCTGCCATTCGGCCAGCCGTTCTTCCTCATTCCAGTCGAGATCGTAGATCAGGCCGTTTTGCGGCTCCGGCCGATTGTCCGGGCGCGCCGCTTTCGCCGGCACGTCGGCGCCGCTGAGAATCTTCGATGAGCGCGCCAGGACGGCATCGATCTCGGCAAATTCTTCGGCCAGCAGATCGGCCTCAGCGTCATCGCGATCGTCGGCTTCCACAGAGGCAGTTCCAGCCCCCTCCCCGTCCCGGCTTTGGCCCGCAGCCGGCATGGCGCCGCCGCGACCGGTCAGCGCCAAAAAACCGTCGCGGCTGAGCGCCCAGTCCGGCTTTTGCGCAAAAATCCGCCGGCGGGTTCGCAGCACCGCGTGCGCGCGCGTCAACTCGTGGGTTGGGGTGCGGATGTCCATGTGGGCGTCGTGCAGCACGAGGTCCTCGAGGTGGACGAGTTCGCCCTCGAGCCAGAGCGCGGAAGCCGCGTCGGCAAAATGCTGGCGCTCGACAAAGCCGTCGCGGACCGGCGAACGGGCGACCCGCTCGTCGAGGCGGACCAAAACCTCGGTCGCGCGGGCAACCGGCCCGATCAGGGTTTCCAGGGGCAGTTTGTCGAGCGTGTAAGCCATTGTTTTCATGATGGCTGATTCGCGTTGGTCAAGCTAGTGAGCTTATCACTGGACTTACATCGTGTTTCTTCAGGGAGAAAAATCACTATCGATAATGACCTCTTATCGATAGTGACAAGACCAACTCTTGACCAACCGCCGAAAATCGCGCTAGCGTCGTCCAAATTGCCGATCGTCGTACCGTTCCACGCTCCGCTCGACGAGAGCGCTATGCCCTCAGGAGAAACCCATGACCATCACCGTCAAGGTCGGAGAGGCCAAGACGCACCTGTCCGACCTGCTGGCCAAGGTCGAAGCCGGCGAGGAGGTCATCATTTCGCGCGGCAACGATCCGATCGCCAAACTGAGCCGAATCCCCAAGACCAACGACCTTGGCGCCCTGATCGAGGAAGTCCGCGCCGCGCGGGCCCGGGCCCAGCCGGTCACCGCCGAGGAGATTCTGGCCTGGAAGCATGAAGGCCATCGCTTCTGATGGTGTTCGTGCTTGACACGTCCGTCGCCGCCGCCTGGCTGCTTCCGGAGGAACACAGCGAGGCGGCCGAAGCGCTGATTGGCGCTCTGACCGCACAAGGCCCGGTGCCGTCGCTGTTCTGGCACGAGGCGCGCAGCATCGTCCTGATGGCCGAACGCCGCGGCCGCATTGCCGCGGGCGAGGCAATCGCGGCGATGGGCCGGCTGCGTCGCCTGCCGCTCGAGGACGCGGGAACGGGCGGGGACGGGCCTGTCTTGGCGCTGGCGGCACGCCATGGGCTGAGCGCCTACGATGCCGCCTATCTGTCACTGGCCATGGAGCGGACGCTTCCGCTCGCCACACTGGACCGCAAGCTGGTCGCGGCGGCACGGGCCGAAGGCGTCGAGATCCTCGGTCCTCTCGCCAATGGCTGAACCCGCGGCCCCACCCTTCGGCGTAGCGAAGCCCGCCGGCGTCGGGCGGCGGGCCGAAGCGCTCGACGCCCTGGACTCGGTCCTGCCCTTCGACCGCCGCGATGTTCTGGCCGGACTGCTGACCGACGACGACGTCGCAACCCTGCGTCACCTGGCCAAGCAAGGCATCGGCGCAAATTCCTTGCGCGCGCTCGCCTCCGACCTCGGCTATCTCGAGGCCTGGTCGCTCGCCGCCACCGGACTATCGCTGCCCTGGCCGGCGCCCGAGGCGCTGCTGATCAAATTCGTGGCGCATCATCTGTGGGATCCCGCAAAGCGCGAAACCGACCCAACACACGGCATGCCCGAGGACGTAGCCACCGCGCTGAAGTCGACCGAGCTGCTGCGCGTCGACGCTCCGCACGCCCCCAGCACCGTGCGCCGGCGGCTGTCGAGTTGGTCGACGCTGACCAAATGGCGCGGTATGAGGGGAAAGTTCAATGGGCCGGGGCTGCAGAGCGCCATCAAACTGGCGGTGCGCGCCAGCGCCCGCCCGCGCGGCCGCAAGAGCAAGAAGGCTGTGACTGCCGACATTTTGGCCGCCCTCCTGAAGGCTTGCGCCGGCGACCGGCTCGTCGACTTGCGCGACCGCGCCCTTCTCATCGCCGCCTTTGCCTCCGGCGGCCGCCGCCGCAGCGAGATTGCTGCTCTGCGCGTCGAACAGCTGGTCGAGGAAGATCCGGTGCCGGCCGACCCCAAGGATCCCGATGCCGAAACGCTCCCGTGCCTGTCGATCCGGCTTGGCCGGACGAAGACGACACAAGCCGACAGCGACGCTTACGTGCTGCTGGTTGGCCGGCCGGTAACGGTGCTGCGGTCGTGGATGGAGCGCGCCGGCATCACTGAAGGCGCCGTGTTTCGCGGCATCGACCGTTGGGGCAACCTCGATAAGCGGGCGTTGACGCCGCAGGCGGTCAATCTGATCCTGAAGCGCCGCGTCGCCCAGGCCGAGCTTGATCCGCAAGCCTTCTCCGCCCACGGCCTGCGCTCCGGCTATCTCACCGAAACCGCCCGCCGCGGCATTCCGCTGCCTGAAGCCATGCAGCAGTCGCAGCATCGCTCGGTGCAGCAGGCGTCGAACTATTACAACGATGCCGAACGCACGCTCGGGCGGGCAGCGCGGATAATCGTCTGAGGCCTCGTTCTTAAAGAAACTCGGGCCAGGGCAGGCGCCAGGTGTTGCCGAGCACATCATTTTCGATATCGACCAGCGGCCAGCGCGGGCCGGGGCCGGTTGCCTCGTCTCTTCGACCAAGCTCTCGCAGCACCTGACCTGCCGTCACTCACCACGCCAGCCAGTCATGGCGATCCTGGGCGATCCGTTCGATGTGCGCGCGACAAAGCTGCGGAAGTCCTCCGGTGAAGTCGATGTTCTGCGTCAAAGCGGCATCGTCGCAAACACCTTGCCGGGCCATGGATTCCTGATCTCCGGCTCGAAGAGGTTGGGCGGAACGCGAACGATCCTGGGCGCCGTCCAGGAGAAGGGTTCCAGAAGAACGACACAGCTGCCGTTGATTTCCTGGCCTGACGGCATGATCTGGTCGCCCTCGGTGCGTCCCCGGCCTTGGATTGGCGCTGACGATTGAAGCCGAAAAACGCCCCTGCCTTGCGCGAGTGCTTCATCGCCAGGACAGCTGGTCCTTCGGCAGCCGGCCGCGGCTATCTTGTGCGGAAGATGCGGACCCCAGTGCCAAAGCACCAGGTTGCGATCTTCCATCTCGGCACCGGAAGCAAAGCTCGACACCAGCCACGATGAAGTCAATCTCGCCCAGGCCCTCGAACGCGAATTTCTGAAACTCCTCCCGTCGCCGTCATATGCGGCAGGACCCGTGCTGAAGCTCAGTTGGCTCTTGGATACGAAGCTGCAGCGCGAGATCGGCGGTGGCGCGATCGGTTCCGCGTCGACCTCACCAAAGGCTCTGAAGATCCCTCCCCGCGAAACCCGCCTGGAAGACGCCTTGATGGAGACTGCCCCTGCCCTGACGCCGCCCGGCATGCCGCACCGCCAGCCGGAGTTACGCCGTGCGCGGCGTGCTCGTGTGCGCCCGGCCTGTCGCAATGGCGGCAAACTGGCGCTTGACCGCGGCAAACAACGCTGGCGGCAGCGGCCCGTAATAGCCGCTCTCTGTCTCCAGCGGCCGGATGTCAGGCCCCGGCCAGGCGAACCGGTTGCTTTCCGTCAAAACGATCCACGACCGCTCGCCATCAAGCCGCAAGCGCAGCTTGACCGCAGCCGGAATCTCAATGGCATCATCGGGATCGGACGGCGGCGTGTGGGTGATCGGCAGGACCCGCACGACCGGCGAGCCGTCCTCCTGCATGGCGACCAGCGCCAGCACCAGGCAGGGCCGGTCCTTGCCGCCTTCTTCACGGCCCTCGCGGTGTTGCCAATGCCAGAGGTAGGAATAACGGAAGACGTGGCCGATCTTGATTTCAGCCGGCAGCATCTTTTGCCGTCAGGCCCTTTGACCCGGAGAGCTCGTCGTTGAGATGGTCAAGACCCGGCTCCATTTCGGAGGCTTCGACCGCGGCGACTTCGTCCGCGCCGAGCTCCGCTGTCAGCTCGACCCGGCGGTCGCGCTTCAACAGCCGGACAAAATCCTCGTAGGCCAGCAGCACAGTGCGCGGGCGGCCGTTCTTGGTGATGATGACCGGGTCGCGGACGGCGGCATCCTGATAGGCGCCAAAATTTTTCGAGACGGCGGCGGCGGTGACGGTGGTGGTCATTGGCGAAACTCCTTCTTCCGGAATATACGGGGTTTGCGGGCTTTCCGCAAGTTCGGGGCGCAGCGGGGCGCCAACGCCAGACGGAAACGAGCCCGTGAAAGAGCAGCTTCCCAAGACCAAGACGTGCCGAGGGGCTCGATGCGCTTGAGACGGTGCTGCCGTTCGATCGGCGCGAGTTTTTGGCCGGTCCACTGACCGACGAACGACGATACGCGACCTGGCGAGGGAAGGGATGCCCTCGATGCGTCGCCCCGGCCTTGGATTGGCGCTGACGCCCACAGCCGAAAACGCCCCTGCCGTGCTTCATCGCCAGGACAGCTGGTCCTTCGGCAGCCGGCCACTCGGGTCGAATACAGTTACCTTGTGCGGAAGATGCGGACCCCAGTGCCAAAGCACCAGGTTGCGATCTTCCGTCTCGGCACCGGGAGCAAAACTCGGCACCAGAATGCCGGCGATGCCTTGCGGCCGCAGTCGGTCATGGATGGACCATGACGCCGGGCGATCTCCATCGCTGAGAGCCGTCGCCCAGGCGCAGGCCATGTCCTCGCGCGTGACGGAGAATTCTTTCCTCGCCTGCTCTGTCGTCAGGTCCGCAATGTCGTCGCAATCAACTTCGTAGGAGCACAGCACGCAAGGATCGATCCGATGCGCGAAACCCTGGTTGGCTTCCTTGACCGCTGTCATGACGGTCAGCGCCAGATAAAGCGCCGGCACACCCTTGGGATTGAATCGGGCACCCCGGATCGCCGCTCCATCACCGGAAGTCGGCTTGAATGCCCAACGTGGATCGTGCGTCCTGTAGCAGGTTCCGGCAAACCTCACGCAAAGCCGCCAACGGCCATGTGATCGAGGTAGTCACGCACCGCAGCGGCCTTTCCATCCTTCACGAGCGCTTCGGCCGTGCGTCCGCCGAATGCCGGAAGCGGCTGGGCCCGATACCAGGCCATCGCCTGTTCCTTGCCGCCCGCCCAATCCATCACGCGGCTGATAATCTCGAGCATTTCCCGCAGACGTCCCTGTGTCCTTACCGTCCGGCTGCGCTCCGACCGATAGAGGGTCTCGCGAGCAAGACCGGCGGTCTGAGCCAGCTGGCCCTTGGACATGCCAAAACCGTCCGCGACCTGCTCGATCGCGATCTTCCCGTTGCGGTCCATATAGGACAAGACGAGAGGTTCATTCTGCACGGGTAACTTCGGTGCCTGGCCCATAGCAGCTCATTCACCACATAAATCGTCATATTTTATGTGCAGAAGATATGGCATTTCTCAATCGCTTTCAAGTCCGGAGCCGAACCAGCTTGAGCGCCTGCATGAGTGGACACCAAGGGGAGGTGCTCAACGGACGGAGTCGTAGTCGGGAAACGGCTCAAGCCCGAAGGCCTGGCCTCGTCGCAGAACCAGTCATTGTGACCTGGATCCGAGAAACTTCGTCGCTGCTGCGGGGACCCTCGTCAGTTCAAAGTCCGCGACTGACGCTCGACATCTCCGAGCCGCTTATACGCCATCCATGCATCGGCGGCGACGGCGCTGCCGGCTCGCGCCAGCCAAGCCGCGCGATCGGCCTCATCAAGTGAGTTCCACCACACCATCCCGGCGGTTTCATCGGGTGTCGGCTGTCGGTCGTCTTTGTTCTTCATGTCCTCGATCCTTGCATACGGTGTCCTTGCCGACAAGCGCTGCTGCCACAAGTCCACGCCCTATCCGCGGATTAAAGCCTGAGCCCTCCTCCGCAAATCCCGGTATCCACACACCCTCCGCTCATCATCGTTGTCGCGCCATGCCTTCAGCGCCGCCATCAGCATGGGCGGTATGGAAATTCCCTGCTGTTGCTTTTTTGGCCAGCACACGCAGATAGCCGCCGGCAAGGCTGATCTGGATCCCCTGCGATGGCCATCAAAGCCTTGGTTGTAGTCGACACAAAGCCCCTCCCCGTCACGTCCCAAACAGCCGCCGGTCCCAATAGACGGGTTGGTGCAGACTTGTCTGGATCCTCGAAAACTCCGGATGCGCCGGATTGATCAGCACATTGCAATCGAAACGCGCTACAACACTCGGCACCAGCAGGATGACGCTGCGCCGTTCTAAACACCAGGTTTCGCCAAATCCCTTGCTCACCGTCGCCGGCATCGTGTCCCAGCCGGGCAGTGACGGCTGCGAAAAGACCTCGTAGCTCAGCCCGCGCGGGATTGTGATTTCGATGTAATGCTGGTTGGGCGGCAGTCGGCCGCTGCCATGCACCAGCTTTTCCAACAAGGCCGTCGAATAATGCTCGCTGGTGTAGATGATAGGGCTTCCAGGCGTGCTCCATCGCCCTGGCGCGATTGTCGAGCCGGTCGCGTCGAAGATCGGGTAGGTGCCGGCCGGATCGCCGATGCGAAAGGACGATAGCGTGCGATCGAGAGTCTGCGCCGTCACGCAGCACTGCCGTACTTCAGACCTGCGAGGATCTCGACCACCATTTCGGCGCCGAACTCACTCAGGATAACGAAGTCGATCGGTCGCTTGTCCTCAATCATCGGGTGCGGCCGAAACAAGAAATCGCGCGCTTCCTCTTCGTTCTGCCAGACATCGACAGCAAGACCCCAGACCCGCGCCACGCGGGCCAATCGTGTGCCCTCGTCCGGCGAGAGACGATGTACCGCCTTGCGCCGCTCGTAGGTCGCCTTTGGGACCAGCCGGTATTTGAACTGAGCATCGCCAGGCGCCAGAAGATGCGCAACGCGCTCGAGCGCGCCGATGGGAAGTCCATTCTCGATCCGGGAAATCAGCCCGAAAAGCGACCGCGACGCCACCTCCTTAACGGGTAGCCCCAACACGTCGGCGACGTTTCCGAACGCCAGCATTCTCACTCTCCATTCCATGTGAGGCAAAACATAGCCTCACATGATGCGCCATGCCAGCCCCGCATCAGCGCGAACCGATCCGCCAACGGTTACCCGGTCATTTTTGCTGTCATGCCGTTCGCCTTCAACGCCGCCATCAGCATGGGCCCCACCGAAAACTCCCCTGCCTTCGCCTTTTCGGTTAGAACCCGCAGATAACCGCCGGCCGAGTTGATGTGCTGCGCCCTTTGCAAGATGCAGGCAATCACGATGGCGGCGGTCTCCTGGCCCATCACATGGCAAGCCTCCTCGTATGCTGAGGGCGAAATACCAAGGTAGCCCCGTACCTGGACGGCGGTAATCATCAGATCGCGCCAGTTTCCGATGCCGTGCACGGCATAGTCTGAAATTTCCGGGCAGGCCTTCAGCACAAGTCCTATCGGATAGCTTTTCGGTTTCTCGGCGGCTGCCTGCCTTGGCTCGACCGCCGCCCTGCTTTTCTCCAAAGCCGGTTCAAATACAAAAATGGAGTCTGTGTTTGAATCAGATTGCTGCCGCTCATTTTGGGACTCATTGGCGCCAGGATTCGTGGCATTCATGAAGTTTTCCAACATCATGTCCACTTCGTCGTGAAGTCTGGTCAGTTCGGCAGCGATCGCCTCCAGTTCGCACAGCCCTGCCCGGCGCGGGATTACATCTACAATGGCTCTGAACCGTCTCCAGACGGCTCCCCAGTCGCCAGGAACGCCCTCTTCGATTGCGACCTCGACGAGCTTGTGGATGTCGCGACGATGGAGCGTGATCCGCTCCCTCATTAGCCGGAGCGCCTGGCTGTCGGCGCGCACCTGTTCGGCAGCTTGCTGAAACTCAGCCGCCCGCGTCAGCAGCGGCGCCAGCGAGAACCCGAACGCCTCCTCAATGGCACCACCCTTCCCTTTCCGGGCGAATCTTTTGCCGTTAGGGCTGTCGCGGCGGATGATCAGGCCGCAACTCACCAGCTCGGCCAGGTGTCGCCGCAATGTGGAACTGGGCATGCCATGTGTGCGCAGCGACAACTGTGCGTTCGAGGGAAAGACCATCAGGCCGTTTTCCTCGCTGATCTGGTCGTCCGGATAGAACGACAAAAGCCCGCTCAGCACGGCGAGCGCGCGATCTCCCACACCTACGACGGTCTTGCCTTCGCACAACCATCGATAGACCTGCCACTTCTCGACGAGCGCCCCGTCAGGAATCTGTCGTGATGCCGCGTTCGCTTGCACCAGCGCAAGCGTCATCGGCCGCCGCCCAAAGGGCGTCGTTGCATACGCACTCTCCATTTCCCTCACCTTTCAAAAAGGCAAAAGAAATCTGCTCGCCGAAACGACGCCACGACTCTTGACAGTGATTCGGGGAAATGCGATTCTCAGCTTGCTACAGACTTGAGAAGGGCTTCCGCGACGGTGACGTTCGGGGGCCTTTTTCTTTTGCGGTCTTAGTCTCCTGTTTTCTTCGCCATTTCCGATTCCCGAAAAGCCTCGAAAAGCTCATCGAGTTTGCCGGCAATGAATGCGCCGAAGGGCGACGCTTCCTTGGACTTCAAGGCAAGCGTAAACACTTTTCCGGTGTCGGTGATCTTGGCTCGAACTGATTTGTCCTGGGGTACCCAGGCCCGCTCCTGGGGCTTCGATGGCGCCTGCGGGCGCTTCACCGGGGCGCTCACAAACTCGAACAGACGGGCAAAACGGGCCTCACTGCCTGGCTGCGCGAAATCGGCGATTGCCACGCACTCCTCTGCCCTCGCAGCCGCACCAGGATGCTCCATGAGCTTGGCAAGCTGCCACCAGCGGTCTCGGCCAATGCCCTTGGCCGCGCCCACCGCAACAATCACCTGCTCTGGAATGATGCCGATCACGGAACGCATCTTCGAGAAGGTCGTATCGTCGAGCGCAAGAGCTGATTTCACCGTCTCAGGCGAATGGCCTCGCTTGAGAACGCGGTCTGCAAAAAGCGTCCGCTCGATGAAGGACAAATCGGCTCTGGCGGCGTTCTCCTGGCCTTGGGCGATCACATGGTCCCTATCGTCCATCTTCTTGACGACAGCGCGTACAGGCCTTTGCAACTGCCGGGCAACCCTGACGCGCCTGTGGCCAAAGACCGTCTGAAAGCGCCCCGAAGTCTCAGGGTGCGGTCGGACCAGGATCGGCGAATCCTGCCCTCGTTCACGAATTGCCGTCAGCAACTCCTGAAACGCCTCATCGTCATCGTCCATACGGTCCGAGACGAATGACGTGTCGACCAAAGCCGGATCGAGATCGACGACTGAACTCTTCGAGAGCTCCTCGAATGACTGTATGATCGACCGTGATGCGCCACGAACGGCGTAGCTCGAGACGTCCTGGCCATCGGCAATTGCCGTTGCGGGTCCCATGACGCTGCCGAAAATGTCCTTGCGTGCCATTCAATCGCTCCGATTTGCGGTTAGTCGACTGATTTCACGAGCGAAATTTCCACTTTTTACTGCCGTAAACTTCGCTGTCATGACCGCCCCCAAGCGCGATGGACAAGAGCGGTGATCTCCGAGTTCACCGCATCCAGCGATTCTAGCGCCCGGTCATAGGTAGAGCGGGTAAAGGACGATCTCTCGACTTCGTAGAGCGTCTGTTTCGTCAGACCGGCGTCCGAAATCGCCGTCGACTTGAGCATGGGATTGTCGAGGATCTGGCCGGCAAGCATGGATTGCATGAAGCCGACCATCTGCGCTTGCGGAATGTCCGTCGGTTCGTAGCGCGTAATCAGGTAGCGAAACCAATCGAGCTCGATCGCCGCGCCGGCGGCTTTGATGGTCTTCAAAATTCCGCCGAGCATCAACAGGAACTGGCTCATCGACATCAGGTCGAGCATTTGAGGATGAACGGTGATGAGAACGGATGTCGCCGCCGACATGGCGGTCAAGGTCAGATAGCCGAGCTGCGGAGGACAATCGACAACAACGACGTCATAGCGGTCGTCCACCTCCGACAGCGCCTTTGCGATCCTGGTGAAGAATTGCCGGCCAGCACTGGACGATTTATCCTGCATGGCGAGCGGCGTGTCGTACTCGTATTCCTGCAGCTCGAGATTGGCCGGAATGATGTCCAGCCCAGGAAAATTGGTCGGCACGATCACATCGGAGATCGGCCGGCGCTCGTCATCGTAACGGATCGCCTCATACAGCGAGAGGTTGCGATCGAGCTCCGGCTGGAAGCCATGCAGGGCGGAGAGCGAAGCTTGCGGGTCGAGATCGATCGCAAGGACACGGTGGCCGGTCAGCGCCAAATGCTGGGCGAGGTGGGCGGCAGTCGTTGTCTTGCCGCTACCGCCCTTGAAGTTGACGACGGCAACGACCTGGAGCTTGTCGCCAGGCTTGCGATGGGGAACATACTTCTTGACCTCGGTCCTGCCATGCTGGTCCAGGAAGTGGCGAAGTTCGAGCATCTGAGCGGCCGTGTAGGAGCGTCGGCCGGAAGGGACTTGGTCAGGCAAAGGTCCCTTGCCTTCGAGGTGAAGCCGCTTCAGATTGTTTTGCGATACGCCAAGATAGTGGGCGACTTCCGCCATCGAAAACGGACGCAGCGTCTTCGTCGCATTGGGTGGAAATTTCTCCATGCGAAGCTGATTGAGGCGTCGCGATATTTCTGCACCCTGCTCGAGAATCTTATCGTCGAACTCGAAGCGTGGCAGCCGCATGGCGATATTCATTCTCGTCGAAACCTGAATTGGCGCTTTTTGCGATGAAACTATTCAACAAGCGCCATTAAGCTCCGATTCGGAAAGCCCGGCAAGAAGTTTTAGGTAAACAGAAGGTTAACGCCACCAGCCGACATTCTGACTGCCGAATACCAATATCGTCGCGATAGCGGCTGCTCGTCCCTCGAAGCAAGAACTCTCCCCATCCAGCTCGCTAAATACATGTTTTTTCTGCCACAAAGACCATTATTTACGGCAGTAAAATCGCGTTCGTCACCGGGCAAAAAAGGGTTGCAACTGCCGACGGGCGCAGGCAAGGCCCAGCCCGCTTGCTGGAGACCATTCCTGGTGTCGGCTTTGTCACGGCCCCGGCCTTTGCTTCTATCGTCCCTGACCCGGAGGTTTTCATATCAGGTCGGCATTTCGCCGCCTGGCTCGCCTTGATGCCGGGACAAAATTCATCGGCCGGCAAGCCTCGCCTTGGCCGCATCAGCAAGCAGGGAAGCTGCTCATTCTCGGCGCGACATTGGGGATGGGGGCGAGTTGGATGGGTGGCCTATTGCGGCGTCGGCCGCCAAACGTTATTGCCATAGTTCTTGCCAACAAGATGGGCTCGCCTTGCATGCTCATCAGGCAACCTAAGGATTGCGTTGTATCAGTTTAAGAGCTGATTGGGCGTTGGTCCCGCGCCAGAAGCGGACCCCAGCAGCAGAAAGCGCCCGGTCTTCTTGCCGCTGCGGCGACCGCGGTCGATCAAGCCACGGAGATTCTGGAACAGGTTTGGAAGCCGGTGGACCTCATTGAGGTTCACCAACTCGTCCTCATGCTCGGCAAGGTAGAGCTCCGGTTCCGCGAGCTTGGCTCTGTCCGCATCGGATTCGAGATCGAGACAGATCGACGGCCGAGACTCGGCTATTTCGAGCGCGAGCGTAGTCTTGCCGACCCGCGGCCCAATCAGCGCCACCGCGGGTGTCTATCAGTTGGCCAGTTGCGTTTCGATGCGGCGCTTCATCATCCTCGCAATTATGGAGTTCAGTTCTCGATTTGGAAGGATGACAAACGTTGGCGCGCAAGGCCGAATTTGGGAATGGCAGGGGAGGGGACTTCGTCCTCTATAATCCTGGCGACGGTGGCGATATGCCGATCCTTCCAGTCGAGCGGACGACCGCGTTGCGAATAGTTCCAGGTCAGTCGACAGGCGGCGCTCAATGGTCGACACACGTCCCTTGCCGATCCTGAGCCTGGGCCGTGATGTAGTGGCCGACAACTTGCGGATCTGGCGGCAGCGGGTCAAACGCCTGGCGCCGGCACCAGGCGGAAAGAATGCTTCCAGTCCGCGGCATAGGCGC